>CAZSPA010000011.1:0-7106 GCA_964608685.1 uncultured Candidatus Saccharibacteria bacterium | reverse complement strand
TGCCGACCGAGAAAGCGCACGGTTTGGCAATCATGAAAACATGCGAAGCGCTTGCGCGCGCCGGACATGATGTCGAACTAATTGCGCCGAAGCGGCGCAATCTGCTCCGGGCAGACCCGTTTGAATATTACGGCATTACAGAAAAATTTTCTCTCAAGAAAATCCCTACGCTCAATCTGACATGGGGCAGAATAGGATTCCTTGTGCAAGAAATTTCGTTTGCGATAAACGCGGCGTTCTACCTGCGCGGCAAAGACGGAATTATCTACAGCCGAGACGATGTCGTGCTATGGGTGCTGTGGATTTTCGGATACCGGCGTTTTATTTGGGAATCGCACACCGGCGGATGGAATTTTTGCGCGCGTTCAGTTGCGCGCAGGTCCATCGCGCTTGTCGTGATATCCCACGGCCTCAAGGAATTCTATGTTGAACACGGAATTTCTGCTGACAAAATATCTGTGATACCGAGCGCGATCGACCTCGAACAATTCGCGCGGCCCGAAAGCAAGAGCGATGCGCGTAAACGGCTTGGCCTGCCGCTTGACTCGAAAATCGTAATGTACATAGGCCGTTTCGACGGATGGAAAGGGAGCAATGCGTTGTTTGAAGCGTCAAAACTTTTCCCTCCGGAAATATGCCTCGTGGCTATCGGCGGAGAACCGCACGAGGTACTCGAACTGAAGGCGCAATATCCGCGCGTAATTTTTACTGGATTTAGGCCGTACAGCGAGCTTGCGGATAATCAATCGGCCGCGGATGCGCTTGCGGTTCCCAATACCGGAAAAGATGCGATATCGGCGCGGTTCACTTCGCCGCTTAAACTCATTGCGCACATGGCATCGGGGCGGCCTATCGTCGCATCAGATTTGCCGAGCATAAGGGAAATTACAGGGGATGACGCGGCAGTGCTTGTAGTACCCGATGAGCCGCAGGCGCTTGCCGATGGAATAGAGAAAATTCTGGCCGACGCACCCCTCGGAGAGAAAATTGCGAAACGCGCGCTTGAAAAAGTAGGGCGGTACACATGGAAATCCCGTGCAATGGAGATAACGAAACTGCTCATACGCGCGTAAAGAAGCAAAAATGATGAGTTTCGGTTTGGCTCATGCCGCACACGTGGCAGAAAATATCCCAATACTTCATTTTAGAATGAAGTATTGGGATATTAAATACATAGGTTCATTCCCTATATATATATACGCAAGTCGGGTATGTTTCGCTTCTTACTGGCGACGTAGAGCGAGTGCAATGCAAGAGTCCGGACTCTTGCATTCCCGAGCCGAGGAGCCAGAAACAGGCGTGAGCCGGTTTACATCCAATTTGCGCCACCTCTTCGGTAAAAAGCGACGGTCTGCCGTATACCTTTTTCAAAACGTACGCGGGGTTTCCAGCCAAGTTCATCTGCGATTTTTTTGCTTGAAAGCGCGTATCTGAAATCGTGTCCCAGACGGTCGGCAACATACTCAATTTCTTTTTCAGTTTTGCCGAGTATTCGGAGCAAAATCTTCGTTATCTCAATATTTGCATACTCCTCTTTGCTGCCGATATTGTAGATTTCTCCGACCTTTCCTTTGCGGAAAACAAGGTCTGTCGCTTTAACATTATCCTCGACATAGAGCCAGCTCCTTATGTTGCTTCCCGTCGCATAAAGCGGGACCTTTTTGCCCTCAAGAAGAAGCGTGATGAACTTCGGTATGAGTTTTGTCGCGTCTTGCCCGGGTCCGTAATTGTTGGAACTTCTCGTTATGACACCGGGAAGATTATAAGTTTTAACATAAGACAAGAGCAGAAGCTCCGCGCTCGCTTTCGATGCGCTGTATGGATTTCTTGGGTTGTAAGGAGAATTTTCAGTAAACGGCGCGGAATCTGCTTCCAAGTCTCCATAAACCTCATCGGTGGAAATAAGGTGAAAACGAGATAGTTTATAGTCGCGTGCGAGCCGCAAGAGGTTGTTAGTACCTTCGACATTAGTTTTGACGCATATACTGGGGTCTATGATGCTGTGGTCGACATGAGTTTCGGCGGCAAAATGGATGATGTGCGTCGGTCTGTATTTCTCAAACAGGGCAGTCATCGACGCGATGTCGCAGATGTCGGCCTTCTCGAACCTGTAATTCTTTTTCTCGTGCACCGTTATGTTTTTGAGATTTGAGGCGTATGTCAGAAGATCGATGTTGATAAAAAGCTGCCTCGGATATTTCTTGACGGCATAATTAAGATAGTGGCTGCCGATAAACCCAGCACCGCCAGTCACAATGATTCTCTTGCTGTAATTCATCCCGTTAGAGGCCGGAAGCGATGCTTCCCGCACTCGGTTTAGTGCTACTAATCGAGTTTTTCGACCATCCATTCAATATCTTCATATCCATTATTCGTCTTCCGTAGCCTCTAACGGGATTCATGTAGTCTGCGCTTTTTCATAAACTGCGAGGCCTTGTGCAGGTTCTCAATATTCCCTATGTCAAACCATTCTTTTTTCAGCATGTGCGAGCGCAAAGCGCCCTCTTTAAGATACAGCGCGTTCACTGATGTTATTTCATACTCCCCGCGCTCGCTTGTAGGAATCTTTCCGATTTTGTCGAAAACAGTGTTGTCATATATATAAAGACCTGTAATTGCCAGGTTGCTTTTGGGTTTAAGGGGCTTTTCCTCGATGCTGGTTATTTTCCCCTTGCCGTTCACCTCGGCGATGCCGAAGCGCTTAGGGTCCGGAACTTTTTTTAGGAATACGGTCGCGCCCTTCTTGAATTGCTTTACAGCCGGTGCTATGTCATCCAAGAATATATTGTCCCCTAAAAACAGCACACAATTGTCGTCGCCTATATAATCTTTCGCGATAAATAGGCCGTAGGCGATTCCGTTCGGCTCATTTTGTATTCCATACACTATTTGTATTTGTTTCGCGCCAGTTTTTGGCACGAAATGCTGTCCCGAGCCTAAGAGCCGCACAAACGAATCAATGTGGTGCGGGGCGGTTACCACCATGATTTTACTTATTCCGGCATCAACAAGCTTCTCAATTGCGTAGTAGATGACCGGCTTATCGAATACCGGCAATAAATGCTTGTTTGTTACAAGCGTAAGCGGGTGCAATCTAGTCCCCGAACCTCCAGCAAGGATTACGGCTTTCATCCCTCGATTATAGCCAGAAAACGAGTTTCTGCACGCTAAGGCGGTATCCCGATGTGTTTTTAGATCCGTTCCTTTTCTGCGAGTACGAGATGCTGAAATGCGAAAAATCCGGGAAGGATGCGGGCGATTGCGAGTCTCAACATTGATATCGCTCTCCAAAAAGGATTGTCCCATATCGCTTGCGGCAACAGGAATTCCACGGGCTCGATGCTGGCATCAAACACGCAGTTTTTGAGATGCGGCTCGCCGCGGAGCATCTGGCGCACGCGCTTGCGGGTGAAGAATTGATAATGCGTTCGGTCCATAATGCCGCGGTCGTGGTAATCAAATATGCCGAAGAGAAGCAGCAACCTCACGCTCCAGTGCGCCACATTTGGTAATGAGATGAGTATTTTACCGCCGGGGGAGAGCATTGATACCATTGTGCCGAGATACTCAAACGGGTTTGTCATGTGCTCAAGGACATCAAGAAGCAGAATCAGGTCAAATTTCCGGCCGGAAAATTCTGAAGTGTCGGTTGCGGTTTTTTTATAAATGTTTTTCACATGTTCGCGCGCCTCCGCGTCTATTTCAACCGCGTAGAGCTCCGAAAGGCCTTGTTCTTTTAGGGCTTGCCCGATAGCGCCGGAACCCGAGCCGACGTCCAAGACGCGCGTGGAAGAGGGAAGTAGGACGCAGTGCCGGAGCGCCCATGAGTGGCTTGAGCCGTAGAACGACTTATATTGATACCTGATGTGCGGTGCACTATTTCTAACGGGACTCATAGCTTCGCGCGGGCGGGTTTTTCATACATCTTGAACCTCGCCAGATGCATTTTTTGCAAGAAATAACACAGCGATGTCTTCAGAACGCCTAACCCATAAATAACGCTGGCGCGAAAATCGGTTGACGATGCTTCCTCGAAATATTTCGTGGGGCAGGTGATTTCCGCGACATAGAAACCGGCCATAAAAACCTGCGACAAGAACTGGTTGTCGAATACGAAGTTGTCTGAATTCGCGTGGTAGTTGATGCTCTCAATAATTTCCCGCGAATACGCGCGGTAGCCCGTGTGATATTCCGAAAGTTTCTGTCCGATTAACATATTCTGGAAATGAGTCAGAATCCTGTTGAACACGTATTTGTAAAGAGGCATTCCGCCCCGCAATGCCCCGCCGCCGAGGATACGCGAACCGAGTACGACCGGATATTCGCCGCTCGCGATTATATATGCCATCGCCGGGATGAGCTTCGGCGTATATTGATAATCGGGATGCAGCATGACGATAATATCCGCCCCTAATTGCAGGGTCTTGTCGTAGCAGGTCTTCTGATTAGCGCCGTACCCCTTGTTCTTTTCGTGGCGGATTATGTGTCGTATTCCGAGTTCTTTCGCAATTTCGTGCGTGCGGTCATCGCTTCCGTCGTCAACCAAAACGACATCGTCAACAATGTCAAAAGGAATTTCGTGATAGGTCCTGCGAAGCGTCGGCTCGGCGTTATATGCGGGCAGGACGACGATTACTTTCTTGCCTCGTATCATAGTCCCTGGCCGCGCTGGTGATTCATAGTGTCTATTATTGGATTTTAATCACTGGACGCGCCATCTTTAGCTTCGGCATTATACATTGCTTTCTAACGCGCGCAATCGCGACCGCGGGACTCCGGCTTTGATTTTTGCTACACTTCCAAGTTATGTATGCCGCTACGATAGAGTGCGCGAAAAAACATCAGCAGGTTTTGCGGTTCTTGATTACGGGCGGGATTGCGTTTTCTGTAAACATTACTGTTTTGTATTTTTTGACGAGTATTTTGAATATCTACTACCTAGTCTCAACCGTTTTCGCTTTCCTAGCATCGTTCTCGGTCAGCTTTCTCATGCAGAAGTTTTGGACATTCAAGGACCATTCGCGCGACCAAGTGCGCTCCCAGCTCTTCTTGTATCTTTCTCTTCAGGTCATCAATCTCGGCCTAAACGCCGGCTTGATGTATGCGTTCGTGGAATATCTGCACATCTGGTACATTTTTTCGCAAACTATAATCGCGCTTGGGCTCGCAGTCATCTCTTTTCTCGTCAACAAGCGGTATATTTTCACCGCCAAACCCGCTTGACGCTTGCATTCAAATCCCTATACTTCATTTCGTAATGAAGTATTGGAATGAGAGAAGATTGCGGAAGGTTCGTGAGCAGAGAGAACGCAGAGAGAACATTTCAGCCGCACGAACCGTTGTGCGCGTGCGCAGAGCCCGCACCTATACTTCGGGCGACGCGGATATGAACAGCAATTTGATGCTTAACGCGCTCGGATTGCCGCTGCGCAGAAAACTGCTCATGCGTCTCCAAAAAGAGGGCGCGATGTCGCTCTCAAAGCTTGGTCGACCCTTTGGCATGAAACTTCCGGGGCTGTACAGGCAGATGCAAATACTTGAGCGCTCGGGTCTTATTACTACGCACAAGCGCGGACGCGTGCGAATGTGCGTTTTCAATCGCGGGGCTTTCTACGAACTTTCCGCCTGGCTCATTTCGCACGCGCGATAGGGTAAATCCCGATACTTCATTTTAAAATGAAGTATCGGGATTTTGAACAGATTCGTTCTCTCTGTTTTTTATATTTTCTACATTCCCCATGCCCCTGCTTCTTAGTGTACCTTCCGGACGATATACGAATACCCGAGCATGGTTGCGGAAAGAAACTCCGGCAGGGTATTTACTTCCTGCGGCGAGAGGCCGCACGCGCCCATATTAATTTCAAAACAGTTTCCTGACTGCATTTCTGCCGCGCTGCACCTTTGGGTGCACAGCCTTCGTATCATCCATACGGAATAGGCGCCTGTGGAGAATTGCGCGAGGTACGCGGCCTCTTGCTCTGTCCGGTATGCAGTGGCCGTGAGCGGCTTAAATTCGCTTACCGGCAGGCGGTCGCGGTTCTCCAGCAAGAATGCAAAACGGCTCATCGCCTGCCTCTCCTCGTCCAAGAGAAGGAGGGACTCGGTGTTGACCGGCAGCGTCATGCGCCTCGCTGAATGGTCGGTGATGAATACGTTGTCGGGGGAATTGTATTTCGCTTCAATCGTCTGCAGAAGCACTTTTTCAGACGAGGGATGCCAATAGAGCGAAATACCGTGCACATTGACGACAGCGAACAACATGAAGCTTAACGCAAGCGCCGGCAAAACCGCGCGCGGCCCGAACTCGCTCATGAGTATGACTGCGGAAAAAGTACAAGCCATGGTGAGAATGACGGCGTAGCGCGGGAGCAAATCCAATCCGATACCGACGTAGAAGATGATGTATACGAGCACAGGATGGAAGAGCGCTATGGCGATATACATGCGCCGGCGCGCGTCTGTAAAAAAAGGCCTGTTGTAGAATGCGAAGAATATAAGAACGAGCATTCCGGCAATATAGAGTAGAGAGAGCGGCTGGCCTTGTATCGTAAACAGAAGCGGTTTCGTGAGCCGTGCGAACCAATCAATGGCGCCCTCTGCTGTTCTTGTGGTGCTTGCAAAGGTGTTGGCAACTTTATACGCCTGATATACGAACGATATCTGCGTCAAGGAAAAGAGGACAATAAGGTACCAGTATTTTCTGATGTGTTCCCACACGTCCCGCACAGTGATGTGCCGGAGCAGTACCGCATACAGCGTCAGCAAGAAAATAGACAGTATCCCGATCCATGTTTGGAAAAAAGATAGTACAGCGCTCCAAACCAAAAGCGCAACATAGCTTTCTTTGCGAAGAAACGGCTTGCCGAGGCGCGCGAGATAATATTCCTGCGCGATAAACAGCGCGCTGGGGACGGCAAGAAATAGAATGTAAAACGCCCACACTTTTGCGGTGTGCAGAAATTCAATCACGAGTACATTACCGAGCAGTAAAAATAAGAACAGCGACAGCGAGAGAGCGAGCGAGCGGGGAATCTCGCGCTTCTTGAAATAGTAGAAAAGAAAGAGGATGGCAATGAGCGCCGAAAATCCGCTTACGAGCCGGAGTA
>CAZSPA010000010.1:0-11646 GCA_964608685.1 uncultured Candidatus Saccharibacteria bacterium | reverse complement strand
AAATTAAACATTACGCCCAAAAGAATGGTTTGCAAGTCCGCTCCCCCGTCTTTTCTCATTCTAATGTTTTGCAAAACATTAGAATGAGAAGGTTGCTCACGCTATCTATAGACATCCCGCCGGTGGCCTACCGCCTCAATGTCAATCATGTCGCGTGTCGCGATGTAAAAATCCCATACTTTCTCGCAACTACCGAATGAGGCGTTAGTTTCTGTTTTGTCTCAAGTCGCCTTCGTAGTTCTGCTAGGAAGGACCTCTTTAGCTCAAGCCCAAAATCAGGATCGTTTTTTGTGTTTCTCTTTGGCGTAGATATATTTTGCAATGAGTTACCTTCATTACCCAAGTGTCAACACTACCACGTTGCGCTTGCCGCGCGCGAGGGTCGCAATCGGCGCGTCCTCAAAATCTTCGTGCATCATTACTCTGTCTATGAGCGAGACTTTTCCGCCGTTGATAGAAACCGCCTTGTCTTCAATGAATGTCCGCGCTTGGCTCCGCGAAGTCGCGAGCTTCGCTTTAACCAAGATGTCTATAAGAGATTCACCGAGTTTCACTCCGCAAGAAGGCGCTTCCTTTTGGAGCATTTCGCGCTCGGTGGCGGTCAATTCTTTAGCTTCCTTTTTTCCAAATAAAACTGAAGAAACGTCTTCAACGGTTTTTGCAATCTCTCTTCCATGCGCCAGCTTCGTCGCCTCGTGCGCAAGTTTTTTCTGCGCGTTCCGCTTTCCGGGACTTTTTTTGTGTTCTGTCATTAACATCCGTATTTCCGATTCCGAAATGGTCGTCATTTTCAGCAAATACTCTTGCACGGCATCATCAGGCGAATTCAGCCAAAATTGATAAAATTGGAATGGCGAGGTCTTCGCGGGGTCAAGCCAGATTGTCCCAAGCTCGCTTTTGCCGAATTTCTTTCCGCCACTATCCACAAGCAATGGCCACGTAAGCCCGTAGACAATCTTACCCTCTTTGCGCCGGACGAAATCCACCCCTGAAACTATATTTCCCCACTGGTCGGAGCCGCCGACTTCCAAATCGCATTTGTAATTCTTGTGCAGGTGCCAATAGTCGTAGGCCTGCAGGAGAACGTAAGAGAATTCCGTGTACGATATTCCCTGCTCCACGTTCGCCACCCGTTCCTTGACAAAATCTCTCTGGAGCATCGCGTTTACGGAGAAGTGTTTTCCCGCGTCGCGCAGAAAATCGATGAGCCGCAATTCGGAGAGCCATTTGGAATTATCTAAGAGCTTAAAGTTTTCCGAGCCGAGAAGCGTTTTTGCTTGCGCTGAAATTATTTCCGCGTTCCGAGCGACTGTATCTTTATCCTGAAGAACCCGCTCGGCCGACTTCCCGCTCGGGTCGCCTATCATTCCCGTTGCGCCGCCTATCAGAAGTATTACATCATGGCCATACTCTAAAAATCGCCGTAAAACCAAAAACGCCTGCAACTGCCCCACATGCAGAGAGTCGGCGGAGGGGTCTATGCCGAAATAAAGAGTGCGTTTTGCGCCATCAGTAATTTCCTCCAATTTCTCGCTAGAGTGCTGATACACATAACCACGCGCGCGCAAGATTTCAGACAATTTTGAACTGAACATATGGAAAATATAACATGGAAAAGGGGGGCCTATCGGGCCAATCAACCGATAGTACAACGCCCCCCAACTCGGTCCCGTAAGGAGAACGAGTCGTGGCTTTATATCACGCTTCTCGCTGTTGGCGAAATTATTGACCTCGGACTCTGCCTGGCGTGCTTGATGCAAATGCGGGACGGAGGACGGAGCTGAATCATTTGCGCTATAAAGTTATTAATCGTAGCTCAAACAGCTTGCCCGCGGTTCTTTTCTCTGTCTCTGACTTCACCCTCGTCCATCCCAAAGTGATGCGCGAACTCGTGCCAAATAGTATCGGCGATGACTTTCTTTACATCTGTGTCATCTTCCTCCGCCGCTTCCTCTATCGGTTTTTGATAGAGAGTAATAGTGTCCGGCATAGTCGCTCCGACTCCATAATTCTCGCCACGCGCGGAAAGCGGAATCCCCTGATAATAGCCGAGAAGCGTTTCGTCATCAGCCAGATGTTCCAGCTTCCTAACCTCGCAAGAAGGTTCATCCTCAACCAGAATCGCAACATTCTTTATTTTCTTCCGCACCCATTCTGGCAAAAGCGCGAATCCTTCATCAATCAATTTCTCGAACCCCTTCCTCTCCATATGCTGGATATGATACTTGAATTTAACCTGAATACGACAAAAAAGAGGTGAAAGCGTTGATAGTCGCTCCCAACTAAAAGCGACATCCTCTCACCTACTGGCTTACCAGGCCAGAGCGGACAGCGTCCGCATTATGCCTCGTAGGGAGAGAACGAGATATGTACCACTTATACCACATAAAACTGCACACTCAAAATTTTGCTATTTGTTATCCCTCAAGGGCCGGAGGAGCGGAAATAATTGTGTTTCGTGTATCGGCTTGTTTTCCAGAAACGCGAAGAGGCGCTCGGAGACGCCGAAGCCGAACGCCGGCGGCATGCCGTATTCCATCGTGCGCACATAATCCAAATCCAGCCGCTGCGCCTCTTCATCACCCTTGTCGCGCAATTTCTGCTGTTCCTCAAAACGCTTGCGCTGGTCGAGCGGGTCGTTCAATTCGCTGAAACCCTTTCCGACTTCGGAACCGGCGAGAATGACCTGGAAACGCTCAACGACATCAGGATTTTTCGCAGAGCGCTTTGCCAACGGCTCCATGAAAATCGGGACTCCCACGAGGAACGCCGGACCCGCAATCCCCTTTCGTATTTTTTTCCAAAGTTGGTCGATGGAACGTTCTCTATTCGCCTCCACGCCCGGCAAAAGAACTTTCGCTTCGCGCGCCGCTTCTATCGCCTCCTTTTCACTGCAGTTTATTGGGTCAATGCCGAAATGCTCTTTAATTGTTTCGGAGAAATCAATCGTCTTCCACTCATCCGCGAAATCAACTTCGTGTCCGTTTATCGTAAATGTGTATTGTTTATAAACTTCGTGCGCGAGATGCCTGTAGAGTTCCTGCACCAACTTCATTCCTTTCCTGTAATCGGAATACGCCTCATAAAACTCGACTTGCGTGTAATCCTGCACGTGCTCGCGCGACTGCCCCTCATTCCTGAAAATTCTTCCTATCTCAAACACCTTCGGGAATCCCGCCACTAGCAAACGCTTTTGCCACAATTCCCCCGCGGAGATTCGCAAGTACACATCAATATCAAGCGCGTTGTGATGAGTTATAAACGGCCTCGCCTCGGCTCCGCCGGGCAATGTTTCCAAGACCGGCGTTTCAACTTCCAGAAAACCTCTTTTCTCAAAAAATGTCCTGCACGCGGACCAGAACCGCGATTTGCGGATAATCATTTGCCTCAACTCATCGTTTTGCAATATATCAACCGCTCGCTCGCGCAATCGCTTTTCCTCATCTTTCAATCCGAACCATTCGTCGGGAATAGGCAGAAGCGATTTGGAAAGCATTTTCCATGTTGAGACTTTCAGTGATTTCTCGCCACGTTTTGTCGTAAACGGAATGCCTGAACACTCGACAAAATCACCTGTATCCACCGCGTTTATAAAAAGCCCGAATAACGCTTCTGTCATTCCCGATTTTTGGAGCAATATCTGGACGCGTCCAGAACCATCGTAAATGTCCGCAAAAAGAATCCCGCCCTGCCCGCGCAAAGACATGACGCGTCCAGCCGTAATTTCGCGTCTTCCTGTTTTTATGTGCTCATCAAAGCGCGCAAGAAAGTCGGCTATCGTCGATGTGCGCGAAACTACGGCTGGATACGCTTCCATCCCAGCGTCTTTCAGCACTTGCAGTTCCTTCAGCCGCTCCGCGCGAATGTCGCTCTCCGCCATAATCCAGATATCTTATCACGTATAAATAATCTCTAACCCTTTCTATTGTCTCACTTCCTGGCTTACATCTTGTTTTTCCCCTACGGAAAAGCGGTGAGTCGCGAGATAGCCAATCCCCAGAAATATAAGCGCCGCAAAAAAAACGGCTGTGGGAATTATTGAATTTCCGTAATCGTGAATTAATCTATCAATGTGATGGGTGAATTCTTCCCACTTCATGTTGGTTTTCATATTGAAATGCTAGCACAAATGTGTTGGTGTTGATAATAATTTGGGAACGGCATTACTCGTGTCGCAGTGCGTCTATGGGGCTCATCTGTGGGGCCTTTCGTGCGGGGCCTGCCCCGTATGAAGGCCAGCCATCTTTGGACAAATTACTGCAAGATAGATATTTACTCATGCCGAAGCGCGTCTATGGGGCTCATCTGTGAGGCCTTTCGTGCGGGGTACAACCCAAAAACAAGTCCGACCAATGTTGAGACCGCGAGGCCCAAAATCGCCGCGCCGAGCGGAAAAGTAAACTGCCATGATAATTCGTACACTTTGCTTACTACGAGTGAGACGACAAACGAGAATCCGGTTCCCAAAATAATTCCAACAACGCCCCCAATGCCCGTCAAAATTATAGCCTCGATTAGAAATTGAGTGAGAATATTCCTGTTGGTCGCTCCGAGAGCCTTTCGTAGGCCAATCTCTCTAGTTCTATCGGTAACCGAAACAAGCATGATATTCATAATGCCTATTCCCCCGACAACGAGAGATATCGCGGCGACAAGTGCCAGAAATACCGTGAGAGCGCTCAAAATCGTGCCGACTGTTTTTAGCGCGTCTGCCTGCGTTTCAATCCCAAAATCGTCTTTGTCCGGGTCGGTAATCCCGTGCAATTCGCGGAGCGTCGCTTTAACGTCCTCTACGGTGGCAGTTACATTAACTTCATTGTCGGCGCGAATTACCATTCTGTTGAAATATTTAATTCCAAAGATGTAATTCTGTGCAGTTGTGTACGGCATGAGTGCCATCTCGTCGAAATTAATGAACGAAGCGCCGCCTTTTTTCGGGAGTATTCCTACTACCAAAAAGTTCCTCCCTTTTATCTTTATCCTCTCCCCCAAAATATCTCTGTCAGGAGAAAGTTCATCTGCCGCTTTTGTTCCCAATACGACCACGTCTGCGGAACTGCGAACATCGTCCTCCGTTATTCCGCGGCCTCTGGACGGATATGTATCGTATATTTCGGATATAATCTCCGTACCCCCGAATATAGTCGGTCTGTATGTCTCCCCTTCAAAGGATGCGGTTTCGCTTCCAAAAACAACCGGCATGATGTCTTCCGCGTGAGGAACGTTTTCCTTTCGCGATAGTGCGACGAGGTCGCGCTCTTTGAGAGACGCGGTCAACGTCGCCAAAATGTCAGTAGGACCTTTGGGCTGGCGTCCAGGAATGACGCCTATTGTTCTTGCGCCAATGCCTTCAATTTGGCCCAAAATAACGCTTTTAGCGCCTTGACCCAAAGAAACAACCATGATGATGGCGCCGACACCGATTACTATCCCCAAAATGGTAAGGGCCGAGCGCGTCTTGTTCATTTTTAATCCTCCAAGAGCTGTGCGAATTGCGTGATGTATTGTCATGTTACTTTATGAACTTTCCGCCGATTCTGCGATTAGCAACTTCTGTGTCGCTTTCAATTCGCCCATCGCGAAGCTTGATGATTCGCTCGGCATATTCCGCGGTGTACGACTCGTGAGTAATTAATATTACGGTATGGCCCATTTCAGAATGTAGCTTCTGAATGAGTTCCATGACTAATTCGCCCGATTTAGAGTCCAGGTTTCCCGTCGGCTCGTCGGCAAATATTACGTCTGGATTATTAACGAGTGCGCGAGCAACTGCCACTCTCTGCTTCTCCCCGCCTGACAGTTGCGACGGTTGATAATTTAAACGATGAGAAAGTCCTACCGACTCCACTGCCTTGCGCGCTTTTTCTTCCCAATACTCTTCTTTGACTTCGGAATATGCAAGCGGGAGCTTTACATTCTCAAGTACCGTCGTTCTCGCAAGAAGATTGAACGATTGAAAAACGAATCCGAGTTTCTTGTTCCGCACCTTTGCGATTTCTTCTTCCGAATAATCATTTACTCGCTTATTTTCAAATAAATATTCCCCTCCCGTCGGCGGATCCAAAAAACCCAAAATGTGCAGCAGGGTTGATTTGCCAGAGCCCGAAGGCCCCATCACGGCCACAAATTCGCCCTTATTAATTGTAAAGGTCAAACCCCGCAAAACCTGCGTCGCCACGTCTTCGTCTTTGTAGGTCTTCTCCAGATTTTTGGCTTCCATTAGCGGCATATGGGATTCGAGAGTTATGAGTTACGAGGTATGAGGTAAGAAACGGCAAGAGAGTTAAGAGGTACGAAATACGAGAATAATTATGCGTATTAAAAATCTTAACTCCTACCTCTTATTTCATACCTCTGCCTCTAGTTAATCTTCACCCTGTCCCCCTCTTTCAATCCCGATAGTACCTCCACGTCTCCGTTTGAACCGCGCAGGCCCGTTTCAATTTTTACTTCGCGCGTTGTTTCGCCATCAACCACAGCGACCGTCTTATTGATGCCTTTTCCAATAATCGCGCGACCTGGGATATAGAGGACATTTTCCCGCTTCTCTCCGGCAATATCCGTGTTCGCCGTCATGCCAGACTTTATGCGCGGGTCGCTTTGCTTAAACTGCAGGGTAGTTTTGTAAGTGGGTACGCCGTCAATAATCGTCTCTGCGGGATCCATCCTAGTAACCACTGCCTCAAAAACGACGTCACTCCCGTAGGCGTCGAGCGTTGCCTGCGCCTCGTTTCCTACTTTGACTTTGGCAATATCCGCCTCCGGAATGTTTGCCTCAATTTCATATTTTGAGTCAGAAATCACCGAAACAAGAATGGTTCCGGCTACGGCAATTTCTCCCGTTTTAGCGTCTTGTTTTACCACCACGCCGGCTATTGGCGAGCGAATTACGGTCTTTGCCAATTGGGCCTGCAAATTCATGACGCTTGCCTCCGACGCTTCTACTTCGGCCTGTTGAGCCGCTATTTGCTCGCTCGTAGCTCCGGCTTTCTTTAAGACAAGTTTTGATTCCGCCGTGCGTAATTCTTCTACCGAGGCCGCAAGGCTATCGAGCGCAGTCGTTACATTCGTTCGTCCGGCAAGCACTGCCGCCTTATAAGCGTCAACCGTTGTCTGCGACATAGACGCATTTGCCTGCAAAGAATTGACCGCGAGAGAAACGCTGTCCAGATATTGTCCGACGGAGCGCAAATTATTGCTTGCCTCTTCTGCATAACGGAAGACGTTGCCTGCCCCGTTCAGAGAGGCAAGCGAGGCGTTCCAAGACGCAAGTTTTGATTCCATCGCCTGGCGGCCTGTTTCTATATCATTTTCTAACTGTGAATTACTCACTGCAAAATTCAGTTGCGGCGACGCGCTCTTGGGACTTGAAATAAATTGGTCAACTTTATTTCTTATCGCGTCATCAGCGGTTACAAATCCGCTTTTCGTATCATTGACGATATCATTGGTCGCGTTTGAGACGTCCACCTCCGATACCAAAATATCCTCTTGGCGGGCGCCTTTCTCCAGTTCTCCCAACTTTGCAATTTGCACTTTCACGACAGCCTGCGCCTGGGCAAGCTGCGCTCTTATGTCCCCGCTTTCCTGTGATACTAATAATGCGCCGATTTCTATTCTGTCGCCTACGCCGTGATATACGTATGCGATACGTCCGCCTTTCTCAAATGACAACTCCACGTCCTGCGCAGACTTAACTTTGCCGGTAACGGAAACGACTTGCGACACCGTGCCTTTCTTCACAAGGGTAAAATCAACAATCGCTTGTTTGGATTTCGTTCCGTAATACCACCAACCCGAGCCGAGAATCGCAAGCGCTAACACTGTGGCTCCCCACGTATGACTGGCGAAATATGCCTTAATTGAGCTCATATATTATGGTGGCAATTTAACACATTTTGGTATATAACAAAACTTAGGGCACGAGTTATCCCGCGCAATAACTTTGGCGTAATTTATTGCCGAAGCATGTCCAGATGCAATCTGAACCTGCCCTATTGTTTGGAAATTGTATACAGTGATTTGTTTTCACAAGAGGCAATGCCAAAGTTAATATGCGGGTTATAATGAGCAGATGTATGTGTACGTTCAGAAGAAGCTCACTGGCTTAAAATATGCGCTTATGGGACTCCGCATAGCTTGGCTGGAGGAGTTGAATTTTAAGTTCAAGATTGTATTTGTATCGCTGGTTTTTTTCTTTTCTTTTTATTTGCGTCTGCCGAAAGTTGAACTTCTTATAATTATTTTACTGTCAGGTTTTGTTCTGTCGTCCGAGATTCTAAACACAGCAATTGAAAAATTGTGCGATAAATTCCAATCTGTTCCCGACCCCTATATAGCAAAAATAAAGGATCTTGGGGCGGCGGCCGTTCTTATATCAACTTTGTCCGCGCTTGTAGCAGCTGCCATTATTTTCATTCCATACATAGCCCAACTTGCATGATAGGCCTTATCTCCAGATTCGATTTGGCCTTCGAACAGTTTCTCTACTCGGTGCGCGACCACTCCCTTGCCCAATTCTTCATTTGGGTTTCTGAGCTTGGGGGTGCAGTTACAATAGCCGGACTGACGCTGGTCGCGCTGATTATCCTTGCATACAGAAAAAAATGGCCCGCAGTTTATGGCCTTGTGGTGAGTGTTCTTGGCAGTACGATTGTCGCCTTCATTCTAAAAGAACTCGTGGCGCGACCCAGGCCAGCCGATCCGCTATTTGCATACGTAGAAACGTCTTTCTCTTTTCCAAGCGGTCATGCGACCAGGGCCGTAGCTTTCTTTGCATTTCTGCTTTGGATAATTTACGACTTGCTACCGCTAAAATGGAGAAAGGCCGCTACTGGCGTTGTCGCGATTTTAATACTTACGATAGGATTCAGCCGGCTTTACCTGGGCGTTCATTTTCCAAGCGATGTCATCGCAGGTTATTTGCTCGGCGCTGTATTTGTAATTGTCGGAATAAAAATCACCAAGAGACTTTCACGAAACTCAAGTTCGACGGAAACCAAATAGTCGGACTTCCAGAGCTTCGCTCTGAACTACCCAGCGATAGAGCGCGGGGCTTAAAAGTGTTGCGAAGACAATTGTGCCGAGTAGATGCATGAGCGTGAAAGGTATTTGGCCTGTTAGGGCGACTATAAACGGCTGGCTCTGGAAAATCGGGCCGATTGTAAGGCCGGTTACCGCATCGTAAAAAAGGGTTCCCATAACGCCGAAGCTCAAGAAATTCCTGACGCTAGCTTCCCTATTTCTAAAGTATAGTTGAGAGCCGATGCCGAGCATGCCATAAGCGACAGCTGTCACCCATGTCCACGAGCCCCAACCGGAGGTTACAGCATCAAACAAAACTATTCCCAGAAAGCCAAAAAGAAAACTCCCGAGCAAGCCGAACCGCTTAGAAAACGGCATGATAGTCGCTAGCATCGGCTCAAAATTCGGCGGCCGAAAAGGAATCAATCGAAAAAGAAAAACGACTGTCCAGCCGAGCAGGAATTTGAGTGCGCCAGTCGTTAAGGAAAATCTCATAGAATACGAATACTAGCACATCATCCGAGGTGCGCGTGGTCGTTCCAGATCCAAAATTGCCAGGGGGTGGACCTCCCCCATTTATCGTCATCTTTTTGTGCTCCATGACGCAAAACAGTAATCCCCGTATTTTCCATGATAAGGCTACCGCCGAGCGCACTGAAAATACGGCCAGTCAAGGCATCGCCGTATATCGCTCTGGCTACAAGATATCTCATATAGAATCCGTGGGTCACAACGAGAAGATTTTGTTCTGGCTGTTGGATCAGGTATGCGAGGGCTTTTCCGGCCCTGGTCGAAATGTCTTCAAAGTTCTCACCGTCTTCAGCGCGCGGCCCTTCCTCCATAAGACTTTTCCACCACTTTTCATTGAGCGCTTGCGCTTCTGGGTCGCTGAACGGTTTGCCATTGAGGGCTTTAGGTTTCCTGCGCTCGCGGAACAAGTCTGAGAATTCTACAGTATGACCAGTGACCTCTCCGATAATGTTCGCAGTGTCTTTCGCGCGTAATTGCGTACTCGATATAATCGCCTGTATCGGCAAACGAAAACATCGGCCCGCGACGATTCGCGCCTGCTGCCTCCCTTTTTCAGTGAGAGGAGAATCGGTTGATTGATACACAGGCGCTATGTTGCCCTCGCTCTCCCCATGCCGAACGAAGTAAACGATTTTCATTTTCCCTAGAGTACAAATTTTCCGTCCTTGTAGATTACCTTTGTTGAACCGTTTTTGAGGTGTGCGGTTACTGTCCGGTCTGTAGTGGAAACAACGTCGGTGTGTACTGACGAGTCGTTGAAGCCAAGGCGTTTTGCTTCCGCGTCGGTCAGTTTAGAGACATCGCCTGAATAAGTATCCCGATAACTCATGCCAAGAGCGATGTGGGAGTTGCCGTAGGGCCCGCCCATGTTTTCATCAAACAATGTCTCTGCCATAAATTTTGTAATGCGCGAGTGGCGCTTGTCGGTCAGCGAGTACTCGCCAATCTTGTCAGCACCTTTGGTGGCTATCATTTCTTTGAGCAACTTTTCATTCGTCTTCGCTTTGCTTTTCACCACGCGCCCTTTCTTGAACCACAGTTGAATGCCGGTTATTTTATTGCTGTAGCGATAGAGCGGCTGATTGACGCGAAGCCAGCCCTCTGTGCCGCGCCAGTCGGGACTCGTAAAAATCTCGAACGATGGAATATTGCGTCCCGAACCGGCATGCCATGCCCGCTTTTCCCCCAGCGTGTACCACATGTCCATGTCTTCGCCCACAGCATGGAGTTTGTCTATTTTCGGCGAGAGTTTGTTGAGACGGGTACGATATTTTTCTATGTCGCGATATACCGATTTCCATTTTTCTATCGGATTCTTTTCATCGAGGAAACAGGCTTTTATAATCTGTTGCCAGTATTCCTTTTCAGATAGGCCTGCTTCTTTGGCCATCGCGGACGTTCCGTAGAGTCCGATAGTCCAAGTAAACTTCCCTTTCCATTCTTTCTGGTGCCGCCAATCCATGAACGGTTTGAGCGCCTGCCCGCGCGCCATAATCTTCTTCCCATCTATGCCCTTTAGTGCGTGAGGGTCTTTCTCGGCGAGAATAAAAAGCGAGTGGTCCATCTCTTCAATCACGCCTTTTAGATATTTTGCGGGGAAGTGTTTGATTTGCGCTTCGGAGGCGTGTTCGTAAAAATAACGGGAAACAGAAACATTGCGGCGCTTGTCGCCCTGTTCGTCGTCTGGCCCGTAGTTGGACATCACGTGGCCTCCCGCATCCACGATTGCATTGCACACTGCCATAAATAACGGCTTCGCGGATTCTGATGCGGAAACGCGAACCACTTCCCCTTTCTTAATTCCTTTTCCCCCGCCGAGCGCGAAGTTTACAAGCACGTCGGCATAATTTTTAAGTATCTTATCGCTTGGTGTGTATGACATAGTTTATAGAGAATATATGCGCTAAGCATCATTGTCCAGCATACAGCGAGGTGACACCTCGCTGTATTTTCAATTTGGATCGTTTGCTCGGAATGGCGTGTAGCATACTTTCTTGGCGACAATTTCTTTCATCCTCTCTTTAATGTCTATCGGGTACTCACCTGTAAAGCACGATGTGGAGAATTGGTCTTCAGGAATTCCGGTCGCTT
>CAZSPA010000009.1:3366-11823 GCA_964608685.1 uncultured Candidatus Saccharibacteria bacterium | reverse complement strand
TTTTCCATATTTGCCTCGCTCACTCCGAGATGCCGCAACAAAAGCTGAAGTTCGCGGGCGAAATTGCCGGCTTGTTCGGCACTTTTGATTTCGGGCTCCGTTACCAATTCCATGAGCGGAACCCCGGCGCGATTGAAATCTATTACCGTTGCCCCGGTTTCATCATCGTGGATAGAGCTTGCCGTGTCTTCTTCAAGGTGGATTCTGGTAATCTGAACGCCGGCCAAAGAACCGCCCGATACCAGGGGGTGCGCGTACTGGCTGATCTGATAACCTTTCGGAAGGTCTGGATAAAAATAATTCTTCCTGTCAAATTCTGTATAATCGGCTAGAGTTCCCTTGAGAGCGTTCCCTACCCGCAGAACGTGCTTAACCGCTTCCCTGTTTATGACAGGCAGAGTCCCAGGATGGGCAAGACAAATCGGGCATATATTGTGATTTGGGCGTTTTTCATCGGAATCATTTCTGGAATTGCAGAACATTTTGGTCTGTGTTTTGAGTTCGGCATGGATTTCCAGACCGATAGTTGCGACATAAGACATATATAACACTCTAGCAGATGGCGGACCTGTCACAACACCACTTCAGAGCCCCTAAATCGCACTTAGAGCAACTTTTGTCCAATAAGTCGATTTCGGCTACTTTTGCGACTAATAACATTTACATTCCGCAGTACCTCTCGACATGTGGCGAGTTGTGAATCACTTGCCTGCAAGAAAAAGATTCTCGTATCTGAAGTTCGCTGACTCGGTTTGTCGAGATATGCCGAGAAAACCCAGAGAATATGAACATCTCGGACACCGAGATTCAATTTAATTCTTAATATGCCATTTACCTCCTGCAATTAATGCTTCGGCTTTCTTATATTTCATTTCAATGGTTTCGATTCCATTTGTTATGACGACCTTATCATTTCGTTCGAATTTCCGCTTTGTAATCGGAGTACCTCCCATGCTGATAGAGCGTACTGCGCTGTGGATAACCCTCGAAGCGATAGCTTCGGGACCCAGACCTGGCATCGGGGCTCCAAGGAGCTTCGGTAATATGTTTGCTACCTGCACCTCGTATGCGGCTTCCATAGATTGGAAAAGTTTTAACCCTTCTTTTTTGTATTCTATGAGCGGATCGCGCTGGCCGTATGCTCGCAGGTTTACGCTTGAACGAAGGTACTCCATCGCCTCCAAATGATCTACCCATAGGAAATCTACCGTCTGCAATAGAATGCGGCGCGCCTGTGCGATAAACGACCCTCCAAGCTCTTCCTTTTTCGCGCTTATAATTTCTTTGAGTTTTTCATCCGATTCCGCAATTCGCAAAAGTTCCGCTTCAACCTCACTCGCGCTGCCCGTAAGAAGCGCGCGCCTGCGCACGTAGATACTCTGCCGCTGAATGTTCAAAACGTCATCGTACGAGAGCACGTGCCGGCGCGCGTCGAAATTCAGCTCCTCAATTCGCGTCTGCGCTTTCTCAAGCGCTTTTGTTATCATGGAATTGTAAATTGGCTCGTCCTCTGGAATCTTGAAAGTCCCCATTACGCGCTTAATCATGTCAGATGCGAAAATGCGCATCAGTGAATCTTCGAGCGAAACGAAAAATTGCGTTTCCCCACTGTCCCCTTGCCTGCCGGAGCGTCCGCGCAACTGGTTATCGATGCGTCTTGCTTCGTGTCTCTCCGTTGCCAAAACAAAAAGGCCTCCCTTTGCTTTTACCCTCTCATATTCTTCGTTACTAGTGGGATTACCGCCGAGCTTTATGTCTACGCCTCGACCAGCCATGTTGGTCGCGATTGTTACTCCGCCGTATCTCCCCGCCTGCGCGATAATTTCTCCTTCCCTTTCGTGATTTTTGGCATTCAACACTTCATGCGGAATTCCTTCTTGTCTAAAATGCGCCGAGAGTAATTCATTCTTTTCAACCGAAACAGTACCGACAAGAACCGGCTGACCCCTTTGGTGGAGTTCTTTTACCTTGCGCGCGACAGCTTTGTACTTGCCTGATTCGGTCTGAAATATTAAGTCCTCGTGGTCGCGCCGGGCCGATGGCTTGTTGGTAGGAACGACAACGGTATTCAAGCCGTATACCTTGTAAAATTCTTCAGAAGAGGTAACGGCAGTCCCCGTCATTCCCGCAAGTTTTTTATAAAGGCGGAAATAATTCTGAAACGTGATGGAAGCAAACGTACGCGACTCTTGTTGAATTGAAACTCCCTCCTTGGCTTCGATCGCCTGATGCAGTCCTTCGCTCCATCTTCGCCCCGGCTGCAATCTCCCGGTAAATTCATCGACGATAACAATCTCTCCTCCGCCAGAAGGGGCGGACTTCACGACATAATCCTTATCGCGTTCATATAACGCCTTTGCTCGCACGGCTGTTTCGAGATGATGTGCATACTTTATGCCCGCTTCGGTATATATGTTTTCTATGCCGAGTTCTTTCTGCGCCTTTTCGATTCCCTTATCGGTAAGAATGATTTGCTTATGCTTTTCTTCAACGGAGTAATCCTCCTCCTTGGTAAGCCCTCGGGCGATTCCCGCGAAGCGATCGTACAGATGTTCTGCATCCGAAACTGGCGCAGAGATGATGAGCGGCGTACGCGCTTCATCTATCAAGATAGAATCAATTTCATCTACTATCGCATAGTGATGGCCTGAATCTTTGGAAGAGCGCCCCGACGAATTGGCTCCGACGATTCTGTCGGAGAGCCGACCGGAGGCGCCGGCTTCGGGATCCCGACTCCCTGTGGTGCGTCGGGACTGGCGAAGTTTATCAACTTCGTATTCGATGTTGTCGCGCAGATAATCAAAACCAAATTCATTATTTGTGCCGTATGTAATATCCGCTGAATACGCATCACTGCGGGTACAAGCTCGTAAATAATCATGCATAACCTTAAACCCGCCGATTTGGTCGCGCATCGCATCTTCTTTTGCACGCGCTTCGTCGGGAACTTGGGACGGGTCATAAATATACGACGCCTCGTGATTGACCACGCCCACGGTCATTCCCAAACTATGATATATCTGCCCCATCCACACGGCGTCTCTGCGCGACAGATAATCGTTCACCGTAACTATATGCACGCCGTAGCCCTCAAGAGCGTTTAAATACGCGGGAAGCGTGGCGACGAGCGTTTTCCCCTCGCCGGTTCTCATTTCAGCGATGTCGCCGTTGTGAAGAATCATCCCGCCTATGAGCTGAACATCGAAGTGACGCTCCCCCAGCGTGCGCCTTGACGCTTCTCGAACGAGCGCAAATGCCTGCGGAGCGATGTCATCAAGAGTCTTTCCAGCCGAGAGCTCGGAGCGAAGAGTGTTCGTTTTATCCCGCAACTCCGCGTCAGAGAACGCGCGCGTCTCTTCCTCCAGAGCATTTACGCGCGCGACAATCGGCTGCGCGCGCTTGAGAGCGGCCGCATTTTCATCCCCCAGAAGGCCTTTCCAGAATGACATCCCCATACACTAAGTTTGCCGTAATTTTGCGCCAAAGCAATTCCCGAATATTCGGCGCTTCCATCTAAATGGAATGAAATTATGTGTAGTGATATTGTCCATAAGAGGCGACGACAAACTTAGTGTCTGGGCATCCGGTCATCCTATCACTTGATAGAGTTTGCTTCCACGATTTTGTTAAAAAAGCAATGCACCAAGAAAACAATCTCTCCGCAAAGGGAGAGATTGTTTAGACGAACGCTTTTCGCGTTTTAGCCCGAAGAAGCACTAGCGGTGCTTCCTCTTCTTCGCCTTCTTTTTTTTCTTCGCCATATCTTTTATAGATAACTGAGAGTGTTAACTCGACCCGCACTGCGTCCGCCAGAAAGCGGAAGGCGCGAAGATGCGTTTTCCATATCATTATTGCACTGTTATCGCGCGAATTATTTTCTTTCACTAATAAAAGTGGATAACTCGAAAAAGTCCTATATAGACTCTTTCGAATTTTTAATTTTTAATTTTTAATTTCCAGTCAATTATCAATAACCAGAAAAAAGAATGGGGACTTTCTAAAATACAGTTTGAAAATTGAGATTTGGAAATTCAGTGAAAATTGGAAATTGCAAAATTGAAAATTAACTTCCCGACCCCACTCGTACTTTGGAGCTCGAATGCGCAAAATGCCCAAAGCGGAGGACGGGTGCGAGCTCCAAAGTGAAAGTCAATGTGAGTGCCGCCGCCCTCCGCTTTACGCACTTCTAAACTATGCAAAGCGTAGCAAAGGGGTGGTTTTTGGCAACCCGCCTTAATTTTGCGAATAAGACTGTTGCTCCGTGTCAAAAAGGCCTACAAAATCTACCACGATACGAGGCGCGGGCAACAACTAATTCGAGTCGTACCGTGATGTACGATGAGAATTAGTTGTGGGTGCCCGTAACGAAGTAGATTGGCAGATTTTGGAGGCCGGAAAACGCAGTACCCACAAGTCGCTACGCGCTCGCGGGCCCGCCTCGTCACCCCATGCTTCGCATGGGTCCCCGACTCCGGCCGGTACTGCGCTTTTGCACTATTTCTGCCGGAAGCTTGCTTCCGAAAATGCGCAAAAACGCAGTACCCGCCGAAGGCGGGTACTTGCGCGACTTTCAGGGAGAGCCACAACTCCGCCAGTCGGCGGATTGCACTCACGCCGCCATTATACCCCGCCCCTCGTACAAATCAACAGCCCTGTTGAACAACAAAAAAGAATTTATCAAATTTTCACCGTTCCGCTCCGTATCTGTCTTATGAATTCGTCTACCTGGGCTTTCGAGCTTGGGTCTATCGCCTTTACTTCCTCAAGCTCCGCTATAGCTTGCGCCGGCTGCCCTGCCCCGACTAATGCCGCCGAGAGGGTAAATCTGGCCTGCATATCGCCCGGCACCGCTTTTACGCGCGCTCTCCAAATCTCCGCAATTTTGTCGTAGCGTCCTCTTGAAACATACGCGGAGGCAATATTCGGGTCTGCGGCGCCGCCAGTTTGCACAACTGGCCCAAGAATCTTATCCGCGAGAGAATCCTGCCCTGCGCGAATGAGGGCGGAGGCATAGTAGACGCGCGCGCTCGTAAATTCCGGCGCAAGTTCAAATGCTTCCTTAAAATACTGAAGGGCCTCTGCATTCCTGCCAAGCGATTGCGCGTTCGCCCCTAGCTCGAAAAGTATTGCCTGTTTGCCTGGCGATAGCGCATGCGCGCGCTCAAATGCTTTTGCCGCGCTTTCATAGTCTCCGTATGCTTTTAACACAATTCCCAAAAAGAGCGGGAAGCGGGCATCCAGCGGCGACTCCTTTTCTTGCAAAATCATCTCGCTCACAGCCAGATTATAAAATTGCTGCTTTACATCATTCGTTATCTGCTGATTCCCCGCAATTTGCGAGGACACTTGAGCAAGCTGTTCGCGCGCTTCTTGCGTGCCAAGGCTTCCGTATGCTACCGCTTCTTGAAAGTATTTAAGATTTCCGGTGATTCCTTCTTGATGCGGGGTGATGGCCTCTAGGAGCGCGCGGTTTTGCGCAAGCGCGCGGCTGTTCAGCAACCAAGCGGTTCCCCATACTAAAACTACTGCCACAGCTGCAACAATAGGCATCGCCGAGCGCGGAATATTCCCTCTCGGAAACAATGCGGGCGCGTCGTGCGCCCGCGCAAAGCGCGAAGCGATGTAAGCCAAAATAGTTGTGAACAGAATATAGCTGGAAATGTTATCGAAGACGAACAGATTGTGGAAAAAGTATCCGGCGAGAATGCCCGTCAAGATGCTTTGCTCCAAGAGAGAAAAGTTTCCGGTGTTTGGCACGGCATTGTTATCTTTCTGCCAGCCTGCCTGCATCGGCGGAGCGCCACGGGAAGTACCGCTCCAAATACACCAAAGGGCGGCGACGAATAGCATAAGATAGGCGATGAGGCCGAGAAACCCGCCAGCCACAAGCCAGTCAAAAACGATATTGTGTACGCGGTCAAACCACTGCTCCTGGCCGTACATATTGGGGTTGTAGTACTTGTCAAAAACAATCGCGTAATTCTCCTGCCCCCACCCCAGGAACGGGCGTTCTTTCACTCCCTCCCACGCCATTCCCCAGTTCATAAAGCGCGATTTGGTCGTGTTGTCTTCGAGAGATATGGACGCAAGCCGGTCAAGGAATCCTACCGAATTTACAAATGCCGTATCTCGAGCAAGCCATAAACCTCCTCCTATGATTGCAATCGCGACGATAGACCCGATGGCGGTCATCCGCAAGCGGTTAGAATTCGGCCCTTGCTTCCAAAATGCATAGATAAGGAGAGCAAGAAGCGCTCCGCCTATTAAGCCGAGTATTGTTCCGCGGGTGCCAGTAAACAACAGGATGGCGGTATCAAGAACGATTATGCCGCCATACAATAGAGACATGCCTAAATGCTTCACTGCCGGCCTATAACGCCAACTCTCCGCCCACAGGAATGCCGCGATAAAAATATTGAAAAACATAAAAACGGCCAAATATATCGGGTTGCCGAAGGTGGTGTCTAATCGCCCAGTGAGTCCGCTTGTTGTTCCTTGCCCCAGCGCCGTTTTACCAGCAAACTGCAAAATTCCATAAAGACTGGCGAGTACGGAAACTCCCAGCGATGTCTGCCACAATCTTCGCCAAAGCTTTTCTGTGGAGAGAACAGAACTGACCACGACAAAATAAGCGAAAAGATGAGCGAGCGTAATCCAACCGTCCATACGCTCGTAATTGCTCCAGAAACTCTTGAATGGATTGACTCCGGTCGCGTCCGCTAGGGCAATAATCGCAACAAACGCCGCAAACGCGCCGAGAAGCCGCGTTTTTTTAGGACGATATTCCGGGTTTACGAGAGCAAGAGCAAGCCACGCGCCAGTGATAATTTCTACGATTATTCTGAACGCGAGGTTCTTCCCTGTGATGAACGGAAAGAAAAGCGAATTTGCGACGAAGAAGACGATAAGCGGGAGCGCGAATATGCCCGCAATCGCAATCCATCGTAGAATTTTCTCAATGGCCATGTTCTTGAGATTGTACCATTTGATTCTTAATGAATGAAACGGTGTCTTCCGGTGATTTGACTGGATGCGTGTCTATGATTCCTTTCACAGTTTCGTCATTTCCGCCTTCAAAAAGCGCGTCGCCAACGTACACGCAGTCGCCAGGATTCCACTTCATTTCCTCAATCATTTGTTTTACATTGAATCCCTTGTTCTTCCCCTTCTCAAAATAATCCAGACATGTCGTTCCGCCAATTCTGACTTCAACTCGATCGGAAATAAGCGGGAATCGTTGCAATATTTCCCTTCTTCGCGAACCATCAGGATCAAAACCTTCCTTCCGTTCCAGTTCCGCATGATGACCAAGCAAACTTAACGATATTTGGGAACCCCTGTCCTGGATTAGATCGCTTTCGTCCGCACTTTCAAAGATATTCGTCAAATTTACTCTTATTGTATTAATATGGTTGTTGATATCTGACTTGCTCTCAGGGGAAAGAATGTTGGACCAAAGGACCCTTGTACTTTTATCCTGGGCATAATTACCGTTCTGCGCTAGAAAATAGACATTGTGCTTCCAGTACAAATTGAGGCCGCCTACCTGCTTCCTCATTTGAGTGAGATCCGCGCCTGAAACCGCAATAACATCCCGCCCAGATTTAATCAAAGAACGCAAAATCCTCTCCATAGTTTTCTTCATAGGCGACCTGCTTCTCGTAAGAGTGCCGTCCACATCAAAAAATATGTGCTTGTACTTTTTCATCCCGTTAGAAGCTTTTTCCTTCATAAGTAATGTTGATTTTTGTCTCGTTGCTTTGGCTTTCTGTCTGCACCCACGAAAGAGGGCTTCTAACGGGATGTATCCCTTTACAGATTCCGACAATCACTTTTTTAAATATCCAACGATGATTTGCGTATCTCTTTATAAAGCGGGTTTTGAACGAAAAATGGAGCGCCATCTTTTTCAACGACGTAGTACGCAAATCCTCGCATCTTGCGCACCATTTCATAATCAGCATGCCCCGGCATCGAAGCAGAATCGTCCGCGCCAAAAACTGGGCTGTCGTCCGAAGTAACAAGCCAATCTTTTCCTGTGTTCACAACTAAATGTCCGTATCCAGGCGGCATATAAATCGAATCTCCCGCCTTCACTTTAATCGCCTTGAATTCTTCTACGCGGTCAATCTGAAGTACCCCATTCTCTTCAACGAGTTTTTGCAGAAGCGCGACGCCTTCACCCGCAAGGATTGTGTACGTCTCGTCCAGGTCGCCTATGTGATAATGCCCGTATGTCTTTATGTATTCCCCTCCCACGGTGCCGCTTTCCCAAACGGTGATATTCCGCTTTTCAGAACCGCCGCGAATCATGTAGTAATGAGCGGCCGGACCGGAGGCATCTGGATGCATTAATACATCTCTCATTTTGTCGCGCGTCCGCACCGCCATCGGTTCGAATTCCATGCAAGGAATATACCATAGATGTGTGCTAGGATGGTGGCTAATAAATGTATG
>CAZSPA010000009.1:0-3266 GCA_964608685.1 uncultured Candidatus Saccharibacteria bacterium | reverse complement strand
GTATGAAAAACGGCAAGAAGGTGGGAATTACAGCGAGCGCCTTTGACCTGTGCCACGCCGGGCATATGCTCATGCTCAAGGAAGCCAAGGAACACTGCGACTACCTGGTTGTCGCGCTTCAGGACGACCCGTCGCTCACAGACGAAAAATATAGGGGAAAAAGAAAGAGCAAGCCGGTAATGTCGCTTGAAGAAAGGCGGATAATTCTTGAGGGAGTACGATACGTCGACGATATCGTCGTCTATAACACCGAAGAAGAGCTGTATGAATTGCTCAAAAAAATAAAGCCTGACATTCGAATTATCGGCGCCGATTGGAAAGGGAAGAAATTTACCGGGTATGATTTGCCGATCGAGGCGTATTACAATTCGCGCGACCACGAGTTTTCCACAACTCAACTAAAGAAAAGAATTAAGGAAATTGAAGATTAAGTATTTGATTATTCTTTCCGCGCGATTACCACTAGGCTGATGCCGAATGGGAGCGGTAGAAAGCGAATGACGATGGATTCCATTTTGACGACTGCGAAAAAAATAGCATTGAGGGAGCGCGGCATGGATAGCGCGCTCTCTCCTGACCTCCCCAATAGGCGCATGAGCCCGGCTGGAATAAAAAGTAGCATGTTCCAATAGCTCGCGTATTCAATTGCAAATCCTGCCTCGTTTAGAACGCCTCGTATCGAGTTTTTTGTGTATCTGCGGAAATGATGGTGGTTAATGTCGTGCGTTCCCCAAAGAAATTGAAAAGCCGGCACCGTTATCGCGAGGCGGCCGCCCTTCTTTAACGCGCCATACGCTTTCCCTAGAAACTCGCGGTCGTGTTCAATATGCTCAACCACGTCAAAAAGCCCTATTAGGCCGTATGCCCGACCGAGCGCATCTTTCTCCAATGAGAACACGTGCGCGTATCCGCGCTTGCTAGCGGCTACCTGCGCATCCCTATCCGGCTCGTACGCATACACGTTCTTCCCAACGCGCGAAAGCTCTCCATACATTCCTCCGTACCCAGCGCCGAAATCAAGAACATCCTCTACGGTTTCTGCGCCGCAGTGTAAAAGCGCGGCACGAATTGCCGCGGCGCGGCCTCGATACCACCATGACTTCTCCATGCTGCTCAAAAGTTTAAAGGCGGCTCTTTCCATACCAGCTAGCGCGTATTTGGAATTATCTTTCTAATACGAAGCATGGCCTGCAAAGCTCCAATGCTGTCGCGGAAAAGGACGAGCTTGCTTTTCCTATCTTTGAATCTATGTTCGTTCCAATGGACCGGTACTTCTCTGATTCGCAGGCCCGCGCGCTCCGCGCGCGCAAGAAATTCAATATCAAGGAACCAGCCGGTTTCTGCACAGCTTGCAAGAATCTCGCGGGCGCGCGCATTCATAATCTTCAGCCCGCATTGAGTGTCTTCGACGCTAATACCGACAATTATTTTCCTGCACACATTAAACATTCTTGAGGACAGCGTGCGAAACATACCGCGATTAACCGTTCCGGTATTGAGCAGGCGCGAGCCGATGGCAATATCGCAGACCTTGGTTTCCACAAGTGAGAGAAACGGAATGATATCCCGCGGGTCCGCCGAAAGGTCGGCATCTATAAATCCAAAGATATCAGCGCGGGATTGTCGCGCCGCCGCAGAGACCGCCGCTCCTTTTCCGCGAACAGGGATTGATAGAACGGATACGCCCCCGACGCCTTTTGCGATGCTAGCCGTTTTGTCGGTTGAATCATTATCTACAACTGTAACGAGAGCTTCCTTGCCCATTTTCCGAAGGACGCGAACTACCGCGCTTGAAGATTCGGCAATAATGCGCTCCTCGTTAAATGCGGGAATGCAGATTTCAATTTTCATCCCGTTAGAGGCTGCGGAAGACAAACTTTCTTTTTGTTGCATAAGAGTCGAATATCAATGAAGTCGATTATCAGAAATAAATCTAGCACGGGAAGCTTTGCTTCCTGCCTCTAACGGGACTCATACCATTTTCCTTTTTATTCGCCTCGCTATTTCGTGAGCGCCAACAACGGCAAGAATCAAAAGATACGGTTCGGCAGGAATCCGATACCGCGAATTGGACATCGGGCCGGTTAGCGCGGCAAAATACGCGACCAATACAAAACAGAGAATTATCGCGAAGTCTCTCCTGCGGAGTACAACCGCGGCTATGGCCAAGAGCGCAACTGCGAGCCACCAAAACATTTCGAGTGCGGTTGGCGCAAGCTTCTGCACCGCGTCAATAAACGAACTCGCGCTTTCAGGATGGCGTATGCGCTTCAGAGAATCAAGAATGGAGAGCGTTACCGGCGCGAAAAATCCTTCGTTGTCGCGGAGTTGTCGGACAATCTGCCCGTAGGACGCGACAGAGCTGGACAGAAAAAACGGTATTGTGTTCACCGCGTGAAAATAGGCGTACCGGAACGGGTCGCGCATGATATAGGAAATTGCAAGTCTGCCTTCGTGGTTGTCCGGATTTCCTCCGGATGGGGTGATGGCGGAAAGTCCCGCGGCAATTTTCTTATCAACTTCCGCAAAAACAGGGTCGCCGACATGCCGCATCACAAGAACAGCGGGCAGTGGATTTGGAGTCTCGGCAAGCGCGCGCCACGCAAGAAATCCGCGCGCGTCGTTATAGAGCAGATTGTGCGGACCGAGGACAGAGATTTCAAAAGACCCGAAAACAATCTGGTTGCGAACCATCCACGGAAGAAGAATAATCGCGCACGCAGCAAGAAATACGCACACTGATTTCACGCGAGAATTGCCTACTGGTGCGGCACTAATCGGCTTCGGCTCTCTCGCCGCAAGCCATTCACGAAAAAGGTACATCGCCGGAAATACAACTATAAGGAATTGAGCAATGGGCCGTATCATAATCGCGATACCGAGCAGAAGCCCCGCAGAGCCCCAACGCACGACACTCTTCACGCCTGCCCCGTTAGAGGCCTCTATCTCGCGGAAAGGGTGCAGAATGGTCTCGCCTCTAATGGGGCGCGAGAAAAACGCAAGATAAACGATGATTATGAGAAGCGAGCTAAAAAGGCCGTCCGACATGACGGCACTGTCAGCAAGGACGACCATGGGGTCAATACCGTAGACAAGCGCCGGCGCGAGCGCGTATGAGAGTGGTACGAGCGTGCGCGCCATCCGGTAGATAAGTACTGCCGCATATGCGGCGAGAAGGGTCTGCAAAACTACAACCGGAGCAACGCTCCCGGTTACCACCTTTATTCCCGCAAGCAACGCCGGATATCCCGGCGGCTGGACGCGCA
>CAZSPA010000008.1:3765-11984 GCA_964608685.1 uncultured Candidatus Saccharibacteria bacterium | reverse complement strand
AAAATGAGTGGAAAAAACGGTGGGCTTTACAAATGGCGGAAATCGTGGGAATAATATAGACTGTTGCTATTTGACTTGTTTTGTTTTTAATCCAACCAACGCGCCCGCGTGGCGCACACAAGGAGTTCAGATGAAAAAAACGTTCTTGATTTTCCTCGCCGCGCTGATTTTGAGCGCGGGTGAGGCTCCGGCGGCGGAGCAGTTTTCCGCCGAGGGGTGGCCGTCGTGTCAGGGCTCCCGGACGGCCGTGGACTGTTTTTCCAACCTGTCGCTGTCGGTCGCCGCCATCGACCACAACGACTGGACACACGAAGGCGCCTGCTATATAGGGGCGCAACGCGACGGCAACTGGTGGTGGAAGGGTTCACTGCCGGGGGAAACAACACCAGATTGGCACCCTTACAATGGGGAGGAGCCTGCTCCATATTGGAAAGGCTTATTCCTGACTCCTTACCCAATTTTCTACGGTGTAGTGGAGGGAGTGGACGGGAATCTGGCTGTCGGAACCGAAGTTTGGATCGGGTGCGGAACCGGGCCGAACGCCTTCGAGAATATGTTTGCGACGGACAATTATGCCCTCGCATACACGGTCCCGCCGCTGTCGGAATTCATTGTCCACCCGTTCGTTGTACGGGTGGAGTGGAGAGACATCGGAGAATGGACGACTCCTCAAGGATTGGTAACCCCTGAGGGAACAGTGGTGGTCCCTCAAAACGGGGAGATAAGAATAAAAATTTCTCCGCCACCTTTGCGTCTAAATGGAAGGTGGGCCGTCCAGCTCACGTTGGATGGGCAAGACGAAAAGAGGCGTCTTGTCCCAGACGCGGACGGCGGTTTTACCGTCCGGCTCACTGGGGTCAGGGAAGACGGCCACGAAGTCGTGGTCACCTATCTGTGGACTCCGGACCCGCCTCCCCCGGATAATAATAGCGGAGATGGACCTGGCGGACCCGGAGGTCCAGGGCCAGGCGGGGGCGGTCTGCCACCGCCAGGTGGGGAAGCTTAGCCCCACAAAAGATTTCGGACCGGTACGCTACGTTTAGGTACCGGTTCTTTTTTTGAATCTTGACAGAGTTGGTTTCCGAGCGACCTTGGGAAAGAACTAGATTGCTTCGCTACACTCGCAATGACTAGATGCCGAGTCACCTCGAAAACTTACCGAGTAGGAAATGGTTAATTGGATATGGTATTACTTCTCCCGCCACAAAGAAAGCTTGTAATCTGCGGACGACGATGGCGTAAATGGAGGCGGGGAGAACGCAAGCAGGCGGTCGTATATAGTATTGCGTATATTGAAACCGTTCCAATCAGAACTAATTCCGCCGGGACATCCGTAAGCGAGCGAACTATATGTCCACCGTGTCACCGGCCTCTGATTGGAAACTATCGTCCCGTTTACGGTAAGAGATGTCCGTTTGTCGTTGGGAGCATACACGCAGTAGTAAAAATTGCGCCCGTAGTATCCGCTCTGCGCGACAAAAATCCCGCGCACGCTCATCTGGTCCGGAACGACGAGCGGGTACAGAACGGAGCGCTGGGCAACTGCGGTCAAACCGGTCGTCCCGTCTGTCGTCGCATAATTGATATTGTTCTGCAAAATAATGTCCGGATTTATTGTTCCTGTCGTATCCGCGGCAATCACTATAATTTTCCCCGACACAGTACCCTCAAGCCAAACCTTGGCCTGGGAATAGATAATCGAACACCCCGAAGGGAGCGCGAAAGGACTTCCGGGCAATAATGTTTGACCGGTAATAGTGTGGTAATCGGTGTACCATCTGGTCATGTCGTCTATGTGCAAGCTTGAAACTCCGCTTGTTTGTGTAACCCTATATATGTCCGCCTTTCCATCGGAACGCAAGACTATGCGATATCCGTGCTGGTCGTCCGAGCCGACGGAAGTATACGAAGAGCCCTGCTGTACCCCGGCGACAAAAATCGCTGTCGGAGAAAGATAAATGCCGCTTGCCTGCGCGTATGTTTTGAGAGCAGGAAAACTGACGGCCATTCCCGCGAAGCTTATGTCCGAAACAGGAAAACTCCATAAGCTGAAACCGGTTCCGCTCCCGAATATGCCCGGTTTTGACTGCGAAGGATTGCATCCGTATGTGGAATCGCATGTCCATGTTGAAACTTTGCTCGTTACATTTGAATTATTCGTCCCGTCCATGCGAATTCCGCCGTTTGAGTGGTAAGCGCCGACAACATTCGATGTCTGATATACATTGCTGTTTAGAATGGAGGAGTATTCCGCAACAGAGGGTTTCATGTAGCGGGCGAGAAGAGTGCGCGGAAAGCCGGGGGATGAGTTGGAAGTCCCGCGCGACTCTAGGTCAATCCATTGCACGGCCCCGCACTGTAGGGTTGGAGTAGCGGTTATTTCAGCGCTTCCCAATGCTCCGCCTTCCGGGTCGTCGACCGCGTAAGAGTATGGAGAGACCAGACCGATGCCAGTTGTTAAGACGCTCGATGGTTGGCGGCCGAGCCACCATTTGTAATATTCAAGACCAGCTTCGGCGATGTGAAGCGCCTGCTCGCGCGCAAAGAGTGCTCGTCCGTATTTGCCTTGCTCAAAAACGTAACTCGTTATTGTCCCTACGATGAGCGCAAAGATGCCCATGAACGCGAGGACGAGTATCACCGTCACTCCGCGAGAACTAGTTCGTAGTGCGTAGTGCGTAGTGCGTAGTTGTTGGAAAGATTGTTTCATGGATTTTTACGTTCTACGTACTACGTTCTACGTACTATTTTAAATTTCTAATCCCCGCTGACGAATTCAGGGTCAGCTGATTCGGAAGTTTATTCGGGTCTACATTCACAACAATGCTTATGGTCACGCGGCGCACGTTGGCCCATTGGGTGTAATCGGTTATTTCAGTACTGCTCGCATTGTAATAACGGAAGGTCGTAACGCCCTGATCGAGGTTGCGCACAAAGTCCGAGAGCGCGGAGGAGGTTTCAGCAGTCGTATAGCCGGGCGGGTCGCCCGTTGCATCTGTCACTCCCTCAATGAGAGAAGTGCCGGAAACATAGTAGTGCGCTTTTTCTATTAATGGATCAGTATCCATATCCGCGTAAAACACGAGGTCGTTGGAAGCGATTGAAACTATCGGGAATGCCCCCTGGCTGGAGTAGCTCGCCTCGCGAATGGTGCGGATGGCTTTATCCATCCCGCGCTGCACGGAGGTGACTGCGCTTGACTGCTCAATCGCATACTTATTGATGCGGTAGAAATATTGCAAAGTTGTCGTGAGAGCAAGAAATACGATTATTAGCACGGCGATTCCGACTGCTGTTTCGACTATGGTCATGCCGCGCGATAAGCCTGTAGCCTGTAGCCTGTAGCCTGTAGCAAACCCTTTGTGATTATTGTGTTCGCGCATAATTCTGGCTACAAGCTACTGGCTACAAGCTACAAGCTATTCAATATTACCGAAATCCGCGAGGAGCCGGTCACATTCACGCTCGGTATCGTTGATGTCGCGTATCCTTCCATTGCAACAGTAACAGAATAATTATTCGCACTGGTAAGGCCTCCGAAAAATGCCTGTCCGCAGGCATCTGCGATTTTACTCTGGACGGCGCTTCCCTTCTTTAATTCCACGTACGCGCCGGAAAGAAACTCTCCCGCTTCATTCTTAACATCCACCAAGAGAGAATTAACCGTATGCGGAGAAAGGTACAAGAGCGTTGCGGCGGAAGAATTCGGCTCGAGAGCTATCGGCTGTGTCGGGCAGGAAGATGAAATGTCGTATCCGGTGGATGCCGCGACAGACATCGTGTACGTATCCCATTCGATTGACGAGAGCGAAAGCGCGCCCGAAGAATTTGTCGTATGCAGTTGGTCGTATTTGTAGAGCGTGCCGCCGGGTCCGCTTCCTATCGTTTTGGCGCCGCGCAATGTGAATGGAATCGCGATTCCCTACCCGCTCTCGTATGTCAAGCTCCAATCTTGGACAGAGGGCGAAGGCGCGCTCGGATTCAAGGCGATGAGATGCGCTTCCAGAATAATGCTCGTATACGTGTCGGCGGGAATAACGCTTAAATCAACAGATGTCCCCTCTACAAACCCAGCGCTGTTGCCGGGGAGAATTGAGTCAGGAATCAGGGCCGAGGAGGAGCCCGCTGGATAGTAAACGCGGTATGTGATTGTCGTTTCCGACGGACGGGTATCGTTCCAGCGCAATGTCCCCCAGCGCATGAGCGAAACAGGGGTAAGCGTCTGCGAGCGCAAATCGGCTGGAGCAGTCCACGGCTGATTGCCGGCGAAGCGCGCCTGATTGCCGGAGATTTCGATGTTTGTCGTAGTTTGCGGATTTATTTTGCTCTCGTCCGTGAATGAGTCCGTCCAAGTGTTAGTATTTAAGGAGTATGTGTTAATTGTCATGCCGGAAAGCAGGTCTATTCGGAATGTGCCGGACGTAGTTTGATTGGAGGAAACCGTGAAGGGCCCCGGAGTCGGGTTGGTATTTTGCGAAGTCGGATTGTAAGTCTGGTCGGTGCTGTATCCCGATTTCGTTACCGTTACTTGATACCCCGAGGCAACGGGAGCGCCGCCGAGAACCACTTCTCCGGCTGTATTTGTGTAGATAGTTGTATCAATCGCCGGATTAGTTCCGGAATTTACAACTCGCACCTGCGCGTTGGAGACTGGCTGTGTCGCAGCGTTATAAACAGAAATCGCGAGCGTACCACATTGTGCGGTCGGAGGACATGCTGTTTCGATGCCACTGGGCGGCTCAATCCGAGTGACAAAAATGATGTGCCGAGTCCCTGTACGCGATTCCCATGCCATATCCACTCTTGCCGCCTTGTAATCAAGCGGGGTCGGCGCGGACGCCGGAGCAGTATCTCCCGCGCTGATTCCGTCGTACGGGTCGTCTTCGTAAAGGATTGTGGTGCGGCGCGTGTACGAAATTCCATTTGATTGCATTGTTTCCGATTGAGCTATGCCGCCGGAAGGAATTCCGCCGACAGTTCCGATTAACGGGTATGAAAAGGAGCGTATGAATTCCATTTGCTCACCGGCGAGCGTGATTGCGCCGGCGCGCGCTTTGTTGTTTGTTACAACGTCTACGCTCAATTGAAACGCCGCCGCCACGCCGACAAACACAACGAGCATCAAGGCGCTTCCGACTATCGTGTCGATGAGAGTGACCCCGCGCGAAGCGCGGCGAAAGCTTGCAGCCTGTAGCTTGTAGCCTGTGGCAGTACGAGCGCGATTTTTCATGTGCATGGCTACTGGCTGCCGGCTACTGGCTGCTGGTTATCCAATATTCTCCGACAAAGAGTATATCGGGCTGATCATAGAAATAGCGAAAAAGCCAACTCCGATAGCAATGAAGACCATCAGAAACGGCTCGATAACCGTAGACATGTCTTTTGTCTTTCTGTCCACTTCGTCCTCGTAAAACAGCGCGAGGCGCTTCAGCATGTCCATCGTCTGGCCGGTTTCCTCGCCAACCGACATCATTTCTCCCACAAATGTCGGGTATAAATCTTCGCGGCGCACAAAAGATGCTGATAAAGGCTCGCCGCGCTCGACATTTTTCTTGGCAGCGCTGACAACTTCCCTAAAATAATAATTTTGCACAACTTCGCCTACTATATCGAGAGCTGTCAGAACATCGACGCCGGCTGAAAGAAGAGATGAGAGCGTACGAGATGTGCGCGCGGCATTCACCTCCCGAACAAGCGGGCCGATAAGCGGAAGATGCAAGAAAAAGAAATCGCCTGCGCGCCTTCCTAGGGAAGTGCGCGCCGCTGCGGAAAGAGCCAGAATGATTCCAACAAACGATCCCAGCGCAAGTATAGTATATTCGACAAGAAAATCGCTGATTGCGATTATCAATTGCGTTGAAGCCGGCAATTCCGCATTCATTTCCGCGAACGTCTGCGCGAGCGTAGGCACGACTTTTATCATCATAAGAATTCCGATGCCTATCATCGCCAGAACAACAATCGTGGGGTATATGAGGGCTCCGCGAATTTTTTTCTTGAGGTTGTACATCCTTTCCGTCTGATCGGCGATTACAGTGAGAGACGCCGGCAGGTCTCCTCCTTCTTCACCAGCGCGCACCATGGAGACAAATAGTTTGGAGAATATTTTTGGCGATTTCGCGAGCGCCGCATTTAGGGGGTCGCCCCGCCGGACGGCGCTTGCAATTTCAGAAACTGTCGCGGACATTTTCGGATTTTTTATCTGCCTCTCCATTACGGAAAGCGCGCGAGCGAGCGATAATCCGGCGCCGAGCATTGCGCCCAGATTTCTCGCAAAAAGAATCTTTTCGTACTCGGAAATTGTCGTCAGTTTCGCATTCCAATACTTGAAATTCAGAAAATTATGAGTTCCCCCCTCCGAAATAGAAATTACATGCGCCCCCTCGCTTCGCACTATTCCATAAAGTTCAAAACGGTCTCTTGCTTCCGCAACTCCCTTGTAAACTTCGCCGTCATTTTTCTCCGCCGTGTATGTGAATCGAGCCATGTATTATTCTGTTACTACGCGGAGAACTTCTTCAATCGTAGTGATTCCCTGCGCAGCCTTAAAAATTCCGTCTTCACTCATAGTAAGCATACCTTCTTTGCGCGCTCTTTCCTCTATTGCATCTCCAGTGGCGTTTGCCATCATAAGTTCTTTTATAGTTCCAGTAACCGTAAGAACTTCATAGATTCCGACGCGTCCTGCGTAGCCCGAGGGGCACTCTGCATTCTCTTTTGGATGATAAAACGATACATTTTTCCACGTTGCCTCTTTCGGAACGGCTTTTTCTTCCTTGAGGGCGCGTAATATGGTACCGGCGTCAATTTCTTTCTCCAATTGGGCCTGCTCGTCCCGCGATAATTCGTATTTTTCGCGCCCCGGACAAAGTTTCCGTACCAAGCGCTGTCCGATAATTACCCGCAAGGTTGAGACTAGAAGGAACGGCTCCACTCCCATGTCCAAAAGTCGCGGAATTGCTCCGGACGCCGAATTGGTATGCAAGGTCGAGAGCACGAGGTGTCCCGTGAGCGCGGCGTTTATTGCCAAAGATGCGGTTTCTTTGTCGCGGATTTCGCCGACCATGATGATATCCGGGTCCTGGCGCACAAGGCTACGCAAACCGTTCGCAAACGTGAAGCCGATTTCGGGACGCACCTGCGTTTGATTTATGCGCGGCATTTGATACTCAATCGGGTCTTCTATCGTTGAGATGTTCACGTCAGGCGTGTTGATAATATCCAACAGGGTGTAGAGAGTCGTGGATTTTCCCGCACCAGTCGGTCCGCAGGAAAGAATCATCCCCGTCGTGGAGCGCATCGCGTTGTGCATACTCTCGAGGCCGCTTCCATGGAAACCTATGGACTCGAGCGTAAAGCCGGAAACGCTGTCCCGGAGAAGACGCATCACGATTTTCTCTCCAAAATATGTCGGCAGGATAGAAACGCGAAAAGATATCTTTTCTCCTCCAGACTCCGCGCCGAAGCGCCCATCCTGCGGCAAGCGGTGTTCATCCAGCTTCATGTTCGCCAAGACTTTGACTCGCGCAGTAATTGCATTCGCGGCGTGTTTCGGCAATTCCATCGCGTCGTGCAAGATGCCGTCGATGCGATAGCGAATTAGGAGAGATTCCCCCAATGGTTCGATGTGGATGTCGGAAGCGCCTTGCGCGTTGGCGTGCCGTATCAAAGTGTCCACGATGCGGACAGCCGGAATCCCTTCCGCGACCTTTCTTAAGTCTTCCTCGGTGTTTTCCGCTCCATCTTTTTTAAGCTGAACGGTCTCGCGTTCTATGACATCGCCCAGGTTGTCCTTGAGCGATTGCTGATATTCCTTAAGGGCAAACTTGATTGACGCTTCGTCCGTCAAACGCGGCAAAACTTTCAGATGCGTTCTTTTTTTAATGAAATCAATCGCCGCCAAATCGTCGGTATCAAGCATCACCACCTCCAACTCGTCGTCGCGGCGGTTATAAGCGACGATGTTGTTGCGCCTGGCGATGGGCTCTGGAATAAGCGATAGCGTTTCGAATTTTATATGAGTGCCGACGAGCGACACGAATGGAATTCCTAAGATGTATGCGTATGTTCTGCGGAGTTCATCCTCCCCAATAGCGCTCTTCCCGACTAAAATCTCTCCCACGGGTTTGCCGGATTCTTTTGCTTCTTTTTCCGCAATATCAAAGTCCTTCTGCGATACCAGCCCCGCATCGGCAAGAAATGATTTTAATTGTGTGTCG
>CAZSPA010000008.1:1807-3665 GCA_964608685.1 uncultured Candidatus Saccharibacteria bacterium | reverse complement strand
GTCATGCGCACATTAATTATAGCAGAGCAAACGCTGGCTAGTTCCATACTCATCGTCTAAACTGTGCGGATATGCCCGGACACTAAGTATGCCGTTGCTTTTTATGAACACGTCTCATTGCATTGTGGAAACGTTTTCTTTCATCAACAAATCCCAGTGGTCGCTGGATTTACCACGCCGGGAATTACGGCATACTTAGTGTACGGGTATGCGCGACCTACTAACAGACCCGCTTTGCCGCCCGGAAGACCTTGGGACTCCGATTCCGCCGACTCCATACGGCGTGTCGGTATGCTTGCCGACCTGGAAGTCCGTCGTGGGGTATGAAGAAAAAGACCCTGTGGTTATCAATAAATTGCAAAGCGGATATCCTCGTTTTTTCATTCACCCGACCGTGGCAAAACTGATTGAATCCGTTGAAAAGGAACTGGCCGAGAAAGGCGAGCGTACATTGGTTTTTCCCAAGCGGATCCACGCGGAGCGATGCGCGCAGTTCATTGAAAAATACGGTAAGGGCAAAACGCGGGTTATGGAATACGGCAAAGAACATCTTGGCGTTGCCCTTTTTGCCAAAGATGATTACGACACCGCTCGGCTGTACTGGCGCTTTTGCGGGGAAATCGTAAGCACGAGGCAAGCCGAGGCTGCGCTCCTCGGAAAACCGATTAACCGCGCTCTGGCCGAAAAAGGCAAAGTTGCTGCTCAATCAATCAAAGAACGGCTCGCTGTGCTTTCCGGACAGGGAGCCGAAAACGTATTTTTGTTTCCATCGGGAATGGCGGCGATTTTTGCCGCGCATCGGATGCTTACGGCGCTTTTCCCATCTCGGAAAACAATCCAGATAGGTTTTCCCTTCGTTGATACGCTCAAGGTACAGGAACGCTTCGGGGCGGGCGTACACTTCTTGCCATTTGTGAACCCCGTTAGAAGCTCACACGGAGCATTAAACCCCTTGTTCGCTAAAACTGATAGGCATTCATCCTCGCGGCAAGTTGCGGGGCATTCTGCTTCTAACGTGGTGAACGACTATGATTACGGCAAAATTAAAAAAATAATCAGAGACGAGCCGCTCGCCGGCATATTCGCGGAAATACCCAGCAATCCGCTTCTTACATGCGCGGATATTCGGCGGATTGACGAAATGGCAGTAGCCGAAAGGAAAAAGATTCCTATTATCATTGACGACACTATCGCGACCAGCGCGAACATTGACGCGTTCCGCGCCGCGGATGTCGTCGTAACAAGTCTGACCAAAGCATTCTCCGGCGTCGGAGATGTGCTGGCCGGAAGCGTCATTCTAAATAAGAATTCCGGGTTTTATTCCGCCTTCAAGGCATTTCTAGCGGAGCATAACGATAACGAATTATGGCCGGAAGACGCTATCGCGCTCGAGGAACATTCCCGCGACTTCGCGGAGCGCGTGCGCGTCATGAGCAGAAACAGCGTCGCGCTGTATAAATTCCTTTCGACCCATCCCGCGATAGAAAACGTGTATCATTCAATGAACGACACGAGTGGCGTTTATGAATCGTTTCTGAAACCCGGCGGCGGACACTGCCCGCTTCTATCCTTCGTGTTGAAGGATAAGTCTAAAACGCCGGCATTTTATGATTCTCTGGAACTCTGCAAGGGCGCGAGCCTTGGCACCAATTTTACGCTCGTGTCTCCCTACACTCTGCTCGCGCACTACGATGAACTTGATTGGGCAGAAAGTTGCGGAGTAGACAGAAATCTTATCCGCGTCTCCTGCGGTCTTGAGCCGGAAGAAGTAATTATAGACAGAATGAAACGAGCACTTGATCAGTTGTAGCACATCGTTTCCATTGCTCGCTGTTTATAAGGATGGCTACAGAAGTAG
>CAZSPA010000008.1:0-1797 GCA_964608685.1 uncultured Candidatus Saccharibacteria bacterium | reverse complement strand
GAGTGGAATCTTCCCAACCTAATCCATCAGCGGTTTCCTCACATCCACATTCTTCGTTTTGTATACCTGAGGACGCCATTGAGGTTAAACCTTAATGTTGGGGCTTATTACCTGCATTATCTGCCAACCCCAGAGTACCATTGAGGTTAAACCTTAATTTTAACCCTAATCCATCAGCGGCTTTTTGACATCCACATTCGTTGTCCTATACACCCAGTTTATCCAGTTGGAATAAAACACCTGACCGTTCGCGCTCCAATTCCTCATGGGAGTTTTTGTTTCGTCGCCTTTAGGAAAATAGTTGCGCGGCGCGCAGTTCGTCAGTCCGGACGATTTGTCGCGGGAATATTCTTCCGCGATGTCGTTTCGGTAATATTCCGGATGCCCTTGCACGTATATTTCGCGCCCTCCGCGCCCCGCGACTAAATGCGGACCCGCTTCTTTGCTGTCAATAAGAATTTGGAACTCTTTCTTCCCCGCGAAGTCCCGCGCTTCAGCCCCGCGCCAGCGCGAGTGCGGTATGGCCATTTCATCGTCCATTCCTGAAAGGAACGGAGAACCGGTCTCGTGCCGCGCTTGGTGCTGAAAAATGCCGAGTATTTTCTCTTTGTACGTATGCGGAGCAATTTTGTATTGGTGATAAAGCTTTGCCTGCGCCGCCCAACAGCTGTAAATAGTCGAGGTGACATTTTCATGCGCCCAATCCATGAGAGCGGTTAGTTCTTTCCAATAATGCACGTCCTCAAACGCTCGGTCCTCCAGGTTCGCGCCGGTTATGATGAGCCCGTCTAACCCCGCTTCCTTAACTTCTTTTATGGTTTTGTAGAACTCGTCAAAGTGGTCCTGCTTTGAGCGCGATTTATGCGTGTCGAAGTATATGAAAGTCGGGCGGATTTGGAGCGGAGTGTTCGCGAGCAAGCGCAAAAGCTGAACTTCTGTTCTCTACACGACCGCGCTTGGCATGAGATTCAGAATCCCGATTTCCATCGGGCGAATATCCTGCTTCTCCGCCTCGTCGGTTGCCATCTCCAAAACCTGCTCGCGCTCGAGATACGAATAGGCCGGAAGCTATTTGTCGATTACGAGTGTCATGGTGGTGGAAATGTGAATAGTATCACGCCACATTTCGTCTACAACTCGTGGTAGCTGTGAGCGCAATAGGGCGATGTATCGCCCTATTGCGCCACTGGAGGAAAGCCGAGGGAAAGTCGCGGCTTATTTCTCAAAACCGCTAAATCTGATACAGTATCTCAATGAAGTTCAAGACCAAACTTATACATACGGGTGCGAATAAAGATACTGCGTTCAATTCGGTTACGACGCCGATTTATGCCACTTCGACTTTCGCTTTTGACGAGCTAGGAAAGAACAAGGGCTACGATTACACGCGAAGCGGAAATCCCACGCGCGCGGCTTTGGAAGAAAATATCGCGGCTCTTGAAGGAGGAGTCGGCTGTTCCGTAACGGCGACAGGCATGGCGGCAATCACCAGTGCCTTGCTTTTCCTAAAACCCGGAGACCATGTAATCGCCAATACCGACATCTACGGCGGAACTTACCGCCTGTTCAATGATGTCCTGAAACCGCTTGGCTACAAATTTTCTTTCATTGATATGACCGACCTCTCCGCGGTCAAAGACAGCGTGACTGCACATACTAAAATGATTTGGGTTGAGACGCCCTCCAATCCGTTTCTGAAAATTACCGACATCGCAGGCGTCGTTGCGCTCGCAAAAAAGGGAAAGATCCTTACGGTCGCCGACAACACATTTTTGTCGCCTTACTTTCAGAAACCGC
>CAZSPA010000007.1:4805-12049 GCA_964608685.1 uncultured Candidatus Saccharibacteria bacterium | reverse complement strand
AGTAGCGAATCAGCATTAGTGAATTGATTCAAGAAATCTCAAAGTCGCCTCATTCCTAAGGGCGTGAGCTATGTGGGCTTTAATGGCATCGGAGGCGGCGTCTTTGTAATGTTTTTTCGCGTGTTCGATTTCTTGTGCGAGATGTGCCTCGTCGGGCTCGATTTTTTCTATGCGCGCGATTTCGCCGAGGATTAGGCGCGTCCTTGCGCGCTTGTCGGCCGGCGTTTTCCACTCCGCAAGAACCTGTTCCCAAGTCTTTTTTGTTCCGGCGAGATACGCTTCAAGATTCATTCCCGCGCCCGCGAGGTCGTCCTTTAACCGCGCCTCCATTTCATTTATTTCATATTCCCGAAGTATCGCAGGATAAGAAATTTTAGAATCTTTAACCAAGTCCTCAATTATTGCCTGTCGGCGCATGTCGGCCGCTTGCCGCTCCTTTTCCGTTTTCATATTCTCGCGGACTTTCGTGTGGAAGTGCGCGATGCTTTCGTAGCCGATGCTAATCGCGAACGCGTCATCGAGTTCCGGCAAATCCTTTTCCTCCATCGCGCGAGCTTCATCAGCGGCCTCCGCAGGTTTTTTTCCTTGCTCTACTTTTTCTATGCGGGCGCGTTCACGGCGCAAATGCGTCATCGCGTGCTTGTGTTCTTCGTCCGAAACCTCGATAGCGCCTGCGCTGGGATGTTTTTTCGCAATCGTCTTGTAATCGGCGAGTTCGATTTCGGGAGCGAGAGCCGCGCGCGCCACAAATGCGAGCGGTTTACCTGTTTCGGGAGCATTGATGGTTACGCGCGGAGTCTCAACAATCGGCAATTTTTGGGAAGCCAGAATTTCCGGCAACTCATTCTGAACCGCGTCTTCCGCCGCGCGTCGCAGAATCGCCTGCTCGCCGTAGACTCGGATTATTTCCGATTCGGGCGCGTGCCCGGGGCGGAACCCGTCTATTTTCGCGGTCTTCTGAATTTCTTTCAGAGCGTTGTCGCGGTAGGTGAGGAGAATCTCGTTGGGAATCTCGGCTTTCACTTCAACTTCCCAGCGTTCTTTATCGCGCGTGATTTTTACATCGGTCTCTCGCGGATTATTTTTTGTTTGCGTGTTTGTCCCACCAGACATCGGTATGTCTTATCATATTTTTCCTCATATAGCGAGGCGATAGGGAAGTACGCGTCACCAACCGTATGAAATAGAAAACTCAGGGATTAAACATTATTGACTTATAATATCCGACCGGATATTATAAGTCAATAAGAATTTCTTGATTTCAGCGAGTCTCAAACAGCTTCCCAAATCATTCAAATCCCGATACTTAGTTTATAAACTAAGTATTGGGATGTGACATGCGTCCATGATTCATCATTCCTCCTTCCTATTGCGTGGCCGCGTCGTACGCCTCCAAACTGCTTGCCGTTTGCGCGCCCAGCGCGTCAATATTCATCGCCTGAATGTCGGCGTTAATCGCGGCCGTGTCGTCTGATGCCTGTTGAGGAGGAAGCCCGGCAGCAGTATCGCTCGCCAAATCGGTATCGGCAGTTTCGTTACCAAGAATTAGCGGCGGCGGATTGTCATTTCTCTCGTTTAACTTTGCGCCCCAGAAGTAGAATGCCCCGATGGCGAGCAGGACAATGATAATTACCGCCCCGATAATGGAGCCAGCCCCGGAACTTTTCTCTGGTTGCGTAGGCGGGGAGGTTTGTCCCATATCATTCACTTTGTTGTATTCATCCATAGATATAATGAGGATATCACATTAACTTAGTCACTGCTTGGAATAGTGGTTGTATTGGCTTTTTCCGACCGGTCGACTGTAGCCAAAATCTTGCCCGCCTTTTGGAGCGCCGAATGCGCCGCTTTGATGCTTGCGTTTACTTTCTTTACGGCGGCCTCTATCTGCGCGCGAAGCGCCTTTGCTTCATCTCCGGAATTAACCTGCGCGCGCAAGTCTGCGAGAGCTTGCGCGTCCGTCTTGGCCTGCGCGATTGCGGCTTGGGCGAGGGCCAACGCCGCTTCCGCCTTGCTCGCATCAATCCCGTTCGCCTTTATCTTGTCGATGCGCGACTGAATGCGCGTCGCGAGATTATCAAACTGCTTGACGGCGATTGCGTACCTCTGTTCGATTTTCCCGACGTGCTGGCGCGCCAATTCTTTTCTTTGGTCCCTGATTTCCGTGGTGCTTGCCTTGCGTGTATCAATCAGCCCCTTTCTTTCTTTGATGGCGCTTTTTTCTATCTCTCGGCGCTCTGCCGAAGTTGTAGCCGCCCTCATCTTTTCTTTCGTATTCACTCGCAAATCTTTCGCTCCGGCCTTGAAATCAGCCCGCACATCTTTCGCCTGCTCCCGCAGGTCGGCGCGCTTTTCTTTAATCTGTATTAAGTTGGGGCGCGGAGGCGGTGGAGCGCCTGCCCCCTGCGCGTTTTCTTCGGCAAAAGCAATTCCAGAAAACGCGAGAAGCCCCGTCAGCGTTGCTAAAGCAATCGGTTTCATTCTGTGCATAAGTTTTTATTAATTAATTACGATAATTCCGCACACAGAAAGTATAGCACGCGCGAAAAGCCATGTTGCAAGCGCGCAACAGCGTCGAGGGCGGCAAACAAAGGGTTGTCAAACAGAGCGAAATACATTACACTCCGCGAAATCAAGGTTCATTAATTATTCATTATTTACGCATCATATACATATATGCAGTCAGCGATTTTTTTATGGACGGTTATTTCCGGTTTGGCGACGCTCGCCTTCAGCGGGTTCCTCGCGATGCAGGTCTTGAGTCTTCCGGACGGTAGCAGGAAAATGACGGAAATCGCCGACGCGATTAAAGAAGGCGCGAATGCCTACCTCGTACGTCAATACAAGGTCGTATCGTTGGTCGCCGCCATTTTCTTCCTTCTGCTGGGATATTTTATTTCATGGGTCGCGGCCACGGGCTTTCTTATCGGCGCGATTGTTTCCGCGCTCTCCGGCTACATCGGGATGGCGGTCGCGGTCCGCTCCAATGTCCGCACGGCGGAAGCGGCGCGCAAAGGAATTCCGGCGGCTCTAAGCGCCGCGTTTCGGGCCGGCTCGGTTACAGGGCTTACCGTTGCCGCGCTCGCCCTTCTTTCAATCACGTTATTTTATTGGGCAACGAGGGACTTGGGAGCGATGGTGGGGCTTGCATTCGGCGCTTCGCTCATTTCTGTTTTCGCGCGTCTTGGAGGAGGCATTTTCACGAAGGGCGCCGATGTCGGCGCCGATTTGGTGGGTAAAATTGAGGCCGGAATCCCCGAAGACGACCCTCGCAATCCGGCGGTCATCGCCGACAACGTCGGCGACAACGTCGGCGACACGGCCGGCATGGCGGCAGACCTTTTTGAGACTTATGTCGTGTCCGCTGTCGCCGTTATGTTGCTCGGCTCTCTTCTTCTCCCAAGCTTTCCCGGAGCGATTATGTTTCCGCTCGCACTCGGCGCGAGCGCGCTTATCGCGTGCGCTATCTCAACGCTCTTCGTAAAAGGCGGAACCAAAGATTCCATAATGCCGGTTCTGTATAGAGGACTGATTATTTCAGCGGGGCTTTCAGTAGCCGCGTTCTACCCGCTGACAAGGTGGATAATGGCGGGCAACGGTTCATTCGACGTGCAGAATCTTTTCTACTGCGCGCTCATCGGAATTGCGGTAACTATCGGCATGTTCATCATCACCGATTACTACACGAGCAAGAAATATGCTCCGGTTAAATCAATCGCGAAAGCTTCTACCACGGGACACGGCACGAACATAATAACGGGACTCGGAGTTTCAATGGAGGCGACCGCGCTTCCGGTACTCCTCATCACGGGGGGCATACTTCTCGCGTACTACCTCGCGGGGCTTTACGGCATTGCGATAGCCGTCATGGCCATGCTCTCCCTCACTGCCACCGTCATCGCCATAGACGCATTCGGCCCGATTACGGATAACGCCGGAGGCATCGCGGAAATGTCTGGGCTCTCTGCGGATGTGCGCGCGGTGACAGACCAGCTCGACGCCGTGGGCAACACGACCAAGGCCGTGACCAAAGGGTACGCTATCGCTTCGGCGGGGCTCGCCGCGACAGTTTTATTCGCTTCATACACGCAAGAAATTTCGCGTCTCGCTTCCGGCGCTCTCACGTTTGATTTGAGCAACCCCACTGTTCTCGCCGGGCTTTTGATAGGAGGATTGCTTCCGTATCTCTTTTCCGCGTTCGCGATGGGGGCCGTGGGCAAAGCCGGCCACGCGGTCGTGGAGGAAGTAAGGCGCCAGTTCAAGGAAATTCCTGGAATAATGGAAGGAACCGCGAAGCCCGATTATGGAACGGCGGTAGAAATCGTAACGGCTGTCGCGCAAAAACTCATGATTGTGCCGGCGCTTCTCCCGGTGCTTGTGCCGATTTTGGTGTACTGGCTCCTTGGCTTGCAGGCCTTGGGCGGCCTTTTGGTTGGCGTGATTGTGACGGGTCTTTTTGTCGCGATTTCAATGACATCAGGAGGTGCCGCGTGGGACAACGCGAAGAAATATATTGAGGACGGAAACTACGGCGGGAAAAAGGGGCACGCTCACGCCGCGGCTGTTACCGGCGACACCGTGGGCGACCCCTACAAAGACACTGCCGGCCCCGCCATAAACCCGATGATTAAAGTGGTGAATATCGTCGCTCTATTGGTTGTCAGCTTCTTAAGATAGCAGAAAAGATAGAGTTCTCTTGGTAATCGGCATTACCGAGTCCCGCCCCGTAACCAAGTCCGACCTGCCCGCCGAAGCCTCGGCGTAGGCGGGAGGACTTGTGGTACTGGGGTAGCATTGTTGCTAGTGAGTTTTCTTAAATAGCAAGACGCGCGAAATTACGATGGGCCTGGTGCGCGGACTAGCGCTTCGGGTGAACATTCTGTTGTATTGATCGAACCGCTTTCTCTATATTTTCACGATGTCCGAAGGCAGAAAGGCGCATGTAACCCTCGCCGTTATCGCCGAACGCCACTCCCGGAGTCGTGATGACATGCGCTTTTGCCAGCAACTCGTCAAATAATTCCCACGAAGAAATACCGCTAGGACACTTGAGCCAGATATACGGCGCATTTATTCCGCCGAAAACCGTGAATCCAGAGGCCTCAAGTCCTTCACGAATAATACGCGCGTTTTCCATGTAGTAATCGATTTGCTCATGAGTCTGCCTCTGCCCCAAATCGGTGAGAACGGCGAGCCCGCCTTCCTGGGCAATGTTAGACGCCCCATTAAACATTGTCGTCTGCCTCCGTTTCCAATACCGGTTCAGAACCCCTTCAGCACCGTCTTCAGAAACCAACAATTTCGGGACAATACTCCATCCGAGCCGCACGCCGGTAAAGCCTGCCGACTTGGAGAAGCTCTGTATTTCTATGGCGCATTGCTTCGCGCCCTCTATTTCGTAGATGCTTTTTGGAAGGGAGGGGTCGAGAATATATTCCGAATATGCCGCGTCAAAAATGATGACAGCTTTGTGTTTTCGCGCGTAATCCACGAATTCCTTCAACTGCCTTTTCGTCGCGACAGCGCCGGTCGGATTATTCGGACTGCAAAGAATCAATACATCAACCTTTTCTTTCGGCAGTTTGGGCGCAAAGCCGTCCTTTTCCGCGCACCCCATATATACAATATTTCTACCCGTCATGAGCGCGGAATCTCGATATGCAGGATACACAGGGTCGCTTATCGCAACGATGCTGTCGTCGGAGAAAAGAGACAAAATGTTGGCACAATCAGTTTTTGCGCCATCGCTCACAAAAACTTCCGCTTCCTCGATGCTGACCTTTCGCTTGCCGTACCATTCTGCGATGGCCTTCCGCAGGCGGGGATCTCCGTGGTCGCTGCCATACCCGGTGTAGGTCTCTTTTTTGCTCAATTTTTCCACACCCTCTCGGAGGCCCGCGATGACGGCGGGAGCTAAAGGTTCAGATGTGTCGCCGATGCCAAGCCTGATAATATCGAGCCCCGGATTGGCATAAATAAAAGGCTTCGCTCTCGCGGCCGCTTCCGACGAAAAATATCGTTCAGAAACGTTCTTAAAGTTGGGATTAATTTTTACCATTGAGCAATCCTAATTTTGTTAAACATTGTTTTATGACCGGCCTGTTTTTTTCTTCGATTGCGGCCAGCGGCAAGCGGAATGATTCCTCGATGAGACCCATCATGGCAAGAGCTGTTTTTACCGGAATCGGATTCGTTTCTATGAAATTTATATCCATCAATTCCAAAAGTCTGAAGTGCAATCTGCGCGCCTCCGCCCAATCGCCCGCGATGCCGGCCTGGCAGAGGGCTGTAAAATCTTTTGGCGCTTCGTTTGACGCAACGCTGATGCACCCTTTTCCTCCAAGAATCATCGCCGGAAGCGTTAAGCAATCGTCTCCGGACAAGACCACGAACCCTTTTGGCGCGCCCTCGATAATATCCCCAATTTGATTGATATTTCCCGATGCCTCTTTAACTCCGATTACTTGCGGGACTTCTTTGGCAATTCTCAAAATTGTAGCGGGTAAGACATTAGAGCCGGTCCGTCCCGGAACATTGTAGAGAATTATCGGAAGGTTGACCGCTTGGGCTATAGCTTTGTAGTGCGCGACCAAGCCATTCGGGGTCGGTTTGTTGTAGAAAGGAGTAACATGAAGAAGTCCGTCCACTCCATTCGCTTCGGCAATTTTAGAGAGACGAATTGCGTACGCCGTGTCGTTGGAGCCCGCTCCCGCCCAGACGGGAACACGACTCCCGATTTCATCAACCGTGAATTTCACGACTGCCGAAAATTCCTCCTCGTTCAATGTGACGGCTTCTCCGGTAGAACCGCAGGCGACAATGCCGTTTATACCTCCGTCAATCTGGTATTTTAGAAATCTTTTTAGCGCAGGAAAATCAACAGCTCCTTTTTTCGTGAAAGGCGTTACGATTGCAGTGATTGCTCCCTCCAAAGTATTTTGTTTCATAAGACATGTTTAGACTGTATTACATCGTCAAATGTAAATAGCCCTTTTTTGCCATTGATAAATTCGGCCGCGAGAATTGCGCCTCCTGCAAAACCCTCCCTGTTGTGCGCGGAGTGTGAAATCGTGATTGAGTCGGCTGGGCTATCGAAAACCACTTGGTGATAGCCCGGATTTCTTCCGCCTCGCAGGGATGCGAAATGAAGCTCATCAGGTCTAATTTTCCTGTCTAATTTTTCGGTCTGCAAAGTGTTTTTCGTCGAGGAATTTTCAAGGATTTCACGCGCTGTGCGGAGCGCC
>CAZSPA010000007.1:0-4795 GCA_964608685.1 uncultured Candidatus Saccharibacteria bacterium | reverse complement strand
GACTGTCATTTGTGCCCGCGGGATGGGTGTGAAGTCCGGAAGGGGCGGAATTTCCGAATGCGGAAGTTAATTTCGCGGCGCGAGCGACGAGCTGAAAGAAAATGTTGGCTCCTATTGAAAAGTTTTGCGCGTATATGAGACCCGTCCCATTTTTTTTGACCAGCTTCTCGACTGCGCCTAAGTTCTCGTACCACCCCGTGGTTCCCACCACCATATTTTTCCCAGCCGAGACAATCGTCCTGATGTTTTGCATAACAATTTCCGGAGAAGTGAAATCAATAACCACATCCGCCTCTTTGATTAGCGACATATCTATTTTAGGGCTCATGTTTTCAAGCGCGATCGAAACGCTGTGGGCGCCTTGGGCGCGAGCGAGCCGTTCAATCTCGCTCCCCATATTTCCGTGACCCAATATTGATATCTTCATGTTAGTTTTTCTTAGTGAGTGCTAACGAGCCTAGAAACAACTTACACCCCTCACCAATTTGATATCCCACGATTTCTTCTAATACTGTATACGAAGTTGAGACGGTCTCGACAAAATCTCAAAATGGAACTATGAACAAGGATACCAAATTGGTGAGGGGTAAAGAACTTGTAATTCATTTCATTCATAACAATCTCTAATATACTATGGTTTAGTAGTAGGCAAGGCAAATTTTTTGGGGAATCTTGCATATTTATTGCAATTTGTTACAATTCTAACAATTCGTCCCGTTAGAAATCGCGGACGACGGATTCGAAAACATTTTATGCAGGTCAATATTATAAATCTTCATCAAATAGACGAGGAAAGACCGTATATTTCCGCGTCCTGCCTGCCCGCCAAAGCCAGAGCGAGGCAAGTGATACCATAAACAAACATGACATATTTACTAATTAATTATGCTCGTTACCATCGTCGCTTTAGGCAATGGCAGGCGGGTTTCTAACGGGATGAGGACCATAAGCCATGTCGTTGAGGAGGTTGTTGGAAGGTCGCCTTTCCTTTCAGAAGTTATTTCGGAAGGTGTTGCGAACAATGCAGAAATTGCTAGACGGATTAAGCCCGATGTTGAAGCGCGGCTTCTTGAAAAAGTCTCCGAGTCGGCTATCGCGATGGCACTGCATCGCCTGTCGAAAACCGCGCAGAGGCCCATCTATGGGATGAAATTTCTTGCGCAAATCAGCGACATCACGGTGCGGTCGAATTTGATACAGTTTATTTTTCCGAACCCCTCGGAATCTTCCGACGCGTTCGAATCAATATCTCGCAATGCCAGAAAAGAAAAAGATGTTTTCTTCAATTTTCTGCGAGGGCTTCGCGAGACAATTCTCATTGTAAGCAGGGAACTTGAAACGACGGTCGCAGAGAGTCTCACAAAAGAAACGGAGTTCCTCCGCATAGAAGGGCTTTCTGCAATCACCGTGCGGCTTCCGGAATCTAGTCTCAACGTTCCCGGAGTTTATTATCCGATTCTGAAAGCAATCGCCCTTGAAGGAATCAGTCTCGTAGAGGTTACTTCGGTCAGAACCGAATTCAGCATAGTTGTCGCGGACAAAGACATAGACAGGGCATTTTCCGTGCTTAAGAAGCTCATTTCTTAACTGGCGTACGAGTGTGCTAGAATCGATTAATGAGAGCAGTTCCGTTCACAAAAAATCAGATTGAGAAACTTAGAGAGGAACACCCTACGCCTTTTTATATTTACGATGAAGCTGGGATACGGAGCCAAGCCCAGCGGCTCAATAAAGCTTTTTCCTGGAACCAGGGGTTCAGGGAATATTTTGCGGTAAAAGCACTTCCGAATCCGGCAGTTGTTCAGATTCTTCGAGAAGAGGGGTGCGGAGCCGACTGCAGTGCGCTCCCGGAATTAATCATCGCGGAAATGGCGGGCATAAAAGGTGAAGAAATAATGTACACCTCAAACGATACGCCAGCCGAAGAATTCGCCGAAGCAAAGAAAAGGGGTGCGATTATTAATCTTGACGATGTGAACCATCTTTCATATCTAGAAGAAGAAATTGGATTACCCGATTTGATTTGCTTCCGGTACAATCCCGGACCCGCGCTCCACGGAAATGCAATTATAGGGAACCCAGCAGAAGCGAAATTCGGAGTTACTAGGGAGCAATTGCTTGAGGGATACGGCCAGGCAAAAGAAAAAGGAGTTAGGCGATTCGGATTTCATACGATGCCGATCTCAAATGAATTGGATGCGAAATATTTTGTGGATTCGGCGCACGCACTTTTCTCTCTTGCAAGAGAGATAGAAGAAAAAGTAGGCATTCAATTCGAGTTCATAAATCTTGGCGGTGGCTTGGGAATACCATATAAACCCGAACAAGAGGAGTTCAATCTCTCGGCTTTTTCGGATGGAGTTCGCAAAACCTATGACGAACATTTTGGCAAACGTGATGTGCCGGTGAAAATATTTCTCGAATGCGGCCGATACATTACAGGACCTTTCGGCTATCTTGTGTCTCGAGTGCGTCATGTTAAAAAATCATACAAAGAATATGTCGGGCTTGATGCATGCATGGCGGACTTGATGCGCCCTGCGATATACGGCGCTTACCACCGCATAACTGTTTTAGGGCGTGAAAACGCAGTGGGGGATACAAAATACGATGTCGTGGGTTCGCTTTGTGAAAACAACGACAAGTTTGCAATCAATCGACAACTGCCAAAAATAGATTCTGGCGACATTCTAGTAATTCACGATACAGGCGCGCACGGGCACGCAATGGGCTTCAATTACAACAGCAAACTGCGCTCGGCGGAATTTCTTCTGCGCAAAGACGGTTCGTTCAAAACGATCCGCCGTGCGGAGACAAATGAGGATTATTTTGCAACTCTGGAGATTTAATTCTCCGTCGCTCCTTCCTCTGACCTCACTTCTTCTTTTATGGTCACGGGTGCGTCTGGAGCGGCATCTGCTTCAGCGACTTGTTCTCCTCCCGCAGAGCGTATATCGATTTTCCAGCCCGTAAGTCGGGCGGCGAGCCGAACATTCTGTCCGCCTCGGCCGATTGCAAGCGGCTGCTGGTCTTCTGCGACTTGCACAACCGCCCGGTTTTCATCCTCGAACAATTCCGTACTCAAAACTTGCGCTGGCTTCAGAGCCTCCTGGACATAGTCGCTAGCTTTTTCGGACCACTCAACTACATCTATTTTTTCTCCGCCGAGTTCCGATGTGACGACGGCGACGCGAACGCCTCTCTGCCCTACGAGGGCCCCTACAGGGTCGACGTGGTCATCATTCGAGAATACTGCAATTTTTGCGCGGCTTCCTGGCTCGCGGACAATTCCCTTCACTTCCACGATGCCGGAAGCCATTTCGGGCACTTCCGCTTCAAAAAGTTTCACCAAGAATTTCGGGTGCGAGCGCGAGAGGCGAATGAAAGTTCCGCGCACTCCTTCGTCAACGCGCAAGAGAAGCGCGCGCACACGCTCCCCTTGGCGGTATCTCTCGCCCGGGATTTGTTCGTCGTATGGGAGAATTGCCGTGGCGCGGCCAAGGTCTACATATAAATTGCCTCGCTCGAATCTCTGCACATGCCCGGTAATAACCTCTCCCTCTCGTTCGCCGAATTCAGAAATTATTGACGCTCGTTCCGCTTCGCGCACTTTTTGCACCACAACCTGCTTTGCCGCCTGCGCCGCGATGCGCCCGAAATCTTCTTTTGCTTCAAGCGGAAAAGAAATTTCCTCGTCGAGCTCTGCGTCTTTTTTTATCCGGCGCGCGTCTTCGAGCATGATGTGTTGTTCAGGATTAAACCGCGAGCGGTGGTCATCCCCCGCCTGCGCCGAGGCTTCGGCAGGCAGGTCGCCCTCCTCATCTGGAGTTCGGACCAGAGTTTTGTCGACGACGATTTTCGCCTGCCGGAATTCCACATCGCCCGTTGCGGGATTGAAAGACGAGCGGATAATCTGTCCGCGCTTTCCGTATTCTCGGCGGTATGCGGCGGCGAGCGCGGTTCCGAGCGCGTCAATTACAGACTCGCGGGAAATGCCCCGTTCGTGCTGAAGTTCGTCGAGTGCGGAATTAAGGGATTTTAGGTCGAGTAGGGACATAGAGATAGTTTTTAGCCACTAGGGTTTAGTAATAGGTTTCTAAAAAAAGCGTCCGGCTGATGCCGGAACTTATGCGGGGAGTATATACGATGAAAAAGCGGTGTCAAGAAAGATTTCAGACAAATTGTGCAAGTTGGCGCCATTGCACATGAATTGACTTATAATAGCCGACCGGATATTATAAGTTAATTCGCGGATTCACGGGTCTACGCAAAACCCTATCCATTGAGCGCGTTGTCTAGATCTTCAATCAAATCTTCGGCGTCTTCTATTCCGGCCGAGATTCTGACGGTTTCTTCCGTGATGCCTGAATTCTTGAGACCCTCTTTGTCCATAGAAGCGTGAGTCATGTGCCGCGGCGCTTCTATCAGCGACTCAACTCCTCCAAGCGACACCGCCAGCGGGAAATATTTCAGCTTCTTGAAGAATATTTTGAGCGGGACTTTTTTCGTATCCAACTCAAAGGTTACGATTCCGCCGAAACCGGTCATCTGTTTTCTGATTAGCTCCTGTTGGGGATGGCTTTTTAACCCGGGGTAATACACGCGCTTCACATTTTTATTGCTCTCCAAAAACTCCGCGATTGCATGGGCATTTTTTTGATGCGCCTCCATGCGCAGAGCCAAAGTTTTCACTCCGCGCAGGACGAGCCACGAATCAAATGGAGAACCGGAAACGCCTGTGGCGTTGACCAGAAAATTCCCGCGCTCCTGCAATTCTTTCGTGGAATAAACGATG
>CAZSPA010000006.1:1749-13281 GCA_964608685.1 uncultured Candidatus Saccharibacteria bacterium | reverse complement strand
CATCTTCACCTACACTGCCCTTGATGCCGAGGGAAATGAGCGCAAAGGCACAATAGATGCGGTAAATATTGACGTTGCCATTGTAGCGCTTCAGCGCAGAGGGCTCATAATTTCTAATATAAATCCTGCGAACAAAACATCCGCGACCATAAACAGCCGGCTTTCTTTTTTTGACCGCATTACGAACAGCGATATCGTCGTGCTCTCTCGGGAGATTACGACGCTCTTTGAGGCGCAGGTTTCGGCACTGCGGGCATTCCGGCTCCTCTCGTCAGAAGCGCGTACGCCAAAACTCGCGAGTAAGTTAAGCGCGATAGCGGATGACATACAAAGCGGGAGTCCGATATCGACCGCCCTATCCCGGCACAAGGACGTGTTCTCGGAATTTTACATTAATATGGTGCGCGCCGGGGAAGAGGCGGGCAAGCTCGATGAAACTTTCGCATTTCTTGCCGATTATCTGGACCGCAATTATGAAATTGGCCAGAAAGCCCGCAACGCGCTCATCTATCCGGCTTTCGTTATGCTTACGTTTCTCGTAGTCATGATTCTTATGATGACATTGGTTGTTCCAAATTTAGCCAGCATGTTGGCTGAATCGGGCCAGGAAATACCCGTTTATACAAAAGTCGTCATAGGCATAAGCACTTTTTTGGCCAACTATATTTTCCTAATCATTATCCTACTAGCAGCCGTTTGCTTTTTCCTCTTTCGTTATTCGCGCACTCCAAACGGGCGTATGCTTTTTTCCCGGGTACGCCTTCAGATTCCCTATCTTGGAACCGTTTATCAGAAGCTTTTTCTTTCTCGCGTGTCAGACAATCTTTCAACCATGCTTAAAAGCGGGATACAGGTGCTGCGCGGCATAGAAATAACCGGAACAGTCGTCGGAGACGCCGTGTACGAGAACATCCTTGCTTCCGCTTCGGAGGATGTGAAAAAAGGACTCCCCGTTTCTGAAGCGCTCCGCCGGCACAAAGAAATCCCCGGGATTGTGGTTGCGATGCTGAAAATTGGAGAAGAGACCGGGAACATGGGAAATATTCTTGACACAATGGCGCGCTTCTATAGGCGAGAGGTCAATAATTCCATTGATACCTTGGTCGGACTTATAGAGCCGTTCATGATTGTGTTTCTTGCCGTGGGAGTCGCGCTATTATTGACATCTATTTTGATACCTATTTATAATGTAGCTTCGGGCTTCTAGAGCACAGCTAGTAGCTTGTAGCCGGTAGCTTGTAGCCAAGCAAATGCAAGGCGGGCTTTTCTCTCTGGCTACGGGCTACAGGCTTATAGCTACAAGCTACTGGTTGTCCACACCCCATTGTTGAGGAGTCGAAAAGAGGTATACAATGGAGACACTTTAGAAGTTAGCGGATTAGTGACTCAATAATTAATGAATATGACAATATCTAATAAGCGAGGATTTACGCTGATTGAACTCCTGGTTGTAATCGCGATTATCGGTATTCTTTCTTCGGTTGTTCTGGCGTCTCTCAACAGCGCGCGTAAAAAGGGAAGGGATGCGCGGCGCGTTGCCGACGTCAAGCAGCTTCAGCTCGCGCTTGAACTTGCCTACGATGCAACCGGAAGCTATCCTTTGGCGCTAACCACCGCAAATTTGGTAACACCCGGATATATTTCCGTTATTCCCGCAGACCCGAGCGTTACCGGGGCGTGTACGACTGGAGCCGAGGCATCATGTTACAGCTATGCGGCGCTTGGTTCCGCTACAAATTGCTCCAGTTATCACCTTGGCACTGACCTGGAAGTGACGGGCAGTTCCGCCCTGTCGACCGATGCTGATGCCGCGGTTGGCACTTTGTGTACGTTCGGCGGGACTAGCGGCGCCGATTTCGCCGGCGCTGACACCGGAAAATGCAAGGCGGCTGATCCCGGCGTAGCGTGTTACGACGTGAAGCCGTAAGGATAGGCGTTAGCCACTAGAGTTTAGCCACTAGAAAAATAGAACAAAACCGACGCCTAGGCGTCGGTTTTGTGTTATATACTCCACTGAATGAACGCAATTGTTTTCGGATTATTCGGCCTAATTGTTGGGAGCTTTCTAAATGTTCTAATTTTAAGAAACGGGGTACGAACCGCTGCGGGAAGAAGTTCTTGCATGTCATGCGCGCGAGAAATTCTTTGGTTCGACCTAATTCCAGTCCTCTCATGGATATGTCTCCGCGGCCGCTGCCGATTTTGTCACAGCAAAATTAGCGCGCAATATCCGCTTGTCGAACTCTTGACCGCGCTACTCTTTGCCTTTGTAGGCGCCGCGCATTTGCCGATTCTACCGACAATTCTCGCTCTGCTTGTCTCCTCCATTCTAATTGCAACTATGGTTTATGATTTTCGGCACACAATCATTCCGGATGCATGGGTGTGGAGCTTTAATGCGCTCGCCCTTTTTTCCGTTTTTCTCTCGACGCTTTGGTCGGGACCACGACTCCCCGACATCGGGGTTTCTGTTCTTGCCGGTCCTATTGTCGCCGCTCCGCTCTTCGCCTTATGGCTCGTGTCGCGCGGGAGATGGATGGGCCTCGGCGACGCCAAACTCGCGCTTGGCATCGGCTGGCTTTTGGGGCCGTTTGACGGAATTGCCGCCCTCTTGCTCGCGTTCATCATCGGCGCAATTGTTGGTATCGCCCTAATCGCGCTCTCGTCCTTCAAATTAAGGAATATTGCCTATGAGTTTACCCACACACTAACATTGGCATCGCTGATTTCCGTTTTCCATTTCAGCAAAGGCAAAGATTTTGGCACTTATAAAAAGGATTATCGCGCATCCACATTTCTGCAGCAAAAAACAATGCCAATGTTAGTGTCGGGGTATACAATGAAGAGCGAGATTCCATTCGGACCGTTTCTTATAATCGCATGCGTGTTCGTGTGGATATCGCAAATGTACGGCATTTCAATTCCTTTTTTATGGCAATAGAATCAAAGCTTGTAGCTTTTAGCCGGCAGCCAGTAGCCAGAAAGAATCCGACAATGTATTTGCTACAAGCTACAAGCTACAAGCTACGAACTAACCGCGGCTTCTCCCTAATCGAGCTTCTTGTCGTAATAGGTATTCTTGTGGTGGTTACCAGTTTGACTCTTACGAACAATTCACGTTTCGGCGGCAGCGTTCTTCTTCAAAATCTTGCGTACGATATAGCGCTTTCAGTCCGGCAGGCGCAGGTATACGGAATATCAGTGTATAGTTTCGGCGCGAGTAATTACAGCGTGGGATATGGAATGCATTTCGATATATCAAGCCCCACTACATACGTGCTGTTTGCAGACGTGGATAAAAACGGCATCTACGACCAGGGTGAGCTAGTCGAAGCGACGAACATCGGCCGCGGTTACAAAATTAAATCTCTTTGCGCGACTCGCGGCATCAATGAGCAGTGTCTTAATACGATGGACATTCTTTTCAAACGTCCCGAGCCGGATGCTCACATAACCGCGCGCAATAGCAATGGACAGTCGTGCATAGAAAACAATAATCAGTGTCAAGAAAGCGGGCGAATCACCATAGAATCTCCGCGCGGAGATGAATTAAACGTCGTAGTGGAAGCCACCGGGCAGATATCGGTACAACAATAAATATGAAATACAAGCCAGTAGCCAGTAGCCAGCAGTCAATAGCCGGAAAGAATCCGGCGATGCATTTGCTACGAGCTACGAGCTACGAGCTACGAGCTACGCGCGGTTTCACCCTAGTCGAAATGATTGTCGCCGTGGCGCTATTTGCCGTAGTCATGCTAGTTTCAGTGGGAGCGTTGCTGTCGTTAACGGGAGCAAACCACAAGGCGCAAGCTCTTCAATCGGTTATGAACAACCTGAATGTCTCGCTGGACGGCATGGTGCGCGCTATTCGCATGGGTACTGATTACAACGGCTCGCATGGCTGCATCGGTAATTTGGGCGGGCCAAATGACTGCACTGCTGGCACAACGGAGCTGGTTTTTGAAGCATTTGGCGGCAATCCAGACAACTCCGCGGACCAATGGGCATATTCGTACGACCCTGGAGAGAAACGCATTTATAAATTAGAGGCCGGAAATGCGTCTCCATTTGCAATAACGGCGCCGGAAGTATCCATAGAAAGCATGGGCCTGTACGGCGTGCGCACAATGCGCGGCTGCGATACTCCTCCGACTCCGTGCGTTCCTACACAGCCAAAAGTTGTAATTGCAATGACTGGAATTGCAAAAGCGGCAAATGCAAAAACACAAACAACATTCAACATACAGGCTACAGCCGTACAAAGGCTTTTGGATCTATGAAGTCAAAGCCCGTAGCTTGTAGCCAGCAGCCAGCAGCCAGAAAAAATCCGGCGGTGCGTTCGCTACCAGCTACCAGCTACCAGCTACCTGCTAATCGGGGCTTCACCTTCATCGAAACAATGGTTGCCATAACAATTCTAACCGTCGCAATTGCCGCTCCGATGTCGCTTGCCACGAAAAGCTTATCTTCGGCATATTATGCTCGCGATCAAATTGCCGCGTTCCATCTAGCTCAAGAAGCGATAGAATCAATTCGTCACGTTCGCGACGGCAACATCCTGAAGAATGCCCTTGGAACCCAAGTCGATCTTCTACAGGGCGTCCCTTCGACGAGCGGAGATGCTTTCACGGTGGATACTCGCAATGACTCTATGTCGCCATGTCCGCTCAACGGATGCCCCACTCTTAAAAGCAATGGAGAGCTCTACGGATACGAAAATGCGCCCGAATGGGTCCCGACCCGATTTACACGTTCCGTTCGGGCAACTTCTTTGGAAGGAACGACAGATGAAATTCGCATTACAGTTAATGTCTCCTGGCAGACAAGCGGCTTCCGAACGAGAGATTTCACAATTTCGAACAATCTCTATCGCTGGGTCAACGATGGAAGCGGCAGTAGGATTTAAATATGAAATCAAAGCCAGCAGCCAGCAGCCAGCAGCCAGCAGCCAGAAAAAAGTTGATGGCATTCTTGCTACAGGCTCCCTGTTTATTCAAGAGCGGAGCGATTGGCTACAAACAACAGTCCCCCTTGGAGGGCTACAGGCTACAGGCTCAACGGGGCTTTACCCCGTCAGTGAAGTTTGCCTTAGGCGGGCGGTATATATCGTAAAATAATATGCAAACGCTCCTAAACATTTTCAGAGAGAGTTTTCATACCTCGCCGCGGCGCAGGGGCGCCGCAAAGGCAAACTCTACTGCGGGGTTCACCGTTCTTCTTGCGGCCTTGGTTGCTTCAGTTACGTTGGCACTGGGCGTATCTATATTTGAAATTACGCAAAAGCAGATAATGCTTTCATCCCTTGGCCGTGATTCTCAATTTGCTTTTTATTCGGCAGATACGGGAGCGGAGTGCGCTCTTTACTGGGATATTCGGCATGAATACTTTGGAACTTCTACTCCGCCTGATCTTGACACTCCCAATGATCCCGCGTGCGCGGGCCAAAAGTTGAATGCAACCGGGCGTCCGCCGATTGAAGAACGGAATCCATACCCTTACACGATGCGGTTTCAATTCAACACTGGTAACACTGGCGGTCTTTGCTCACAAGTCACTGTAAAGAAAGATGTGGCAGACCCTCGCACAGTAATTCATGCAGATGGTTTCAACGCAAGCTGCGATTCTCTCGGCACAAATCCGCGAACTCTTCAGCGCTCCATGGAGATACGTTACTAGGTAAGCTGGTAGCTTATAGCCAGTAGCCGGTAGCAGAGCATCAAATACATCTTGACCTCTTTCTCTACAGGCTACAAGCTACTGGCTACAGGCTAAACTATGATTCCAAAAGCAGTCCGAGAACGGTACAAAAAGTTGAAAGAGACGATAAATCACTACCGCCGCCTATACCACGTCTACGACAAGGAAGAGCTCTCGCAGGCCGCGCTCGATTCGCTCAAGCACGAACTTTCTAACTTAGAAGGGAAATATCCAGAGCTCATTGCGCCCGATTCTCCGACGCAAAGGGTCGCCGGCGAGCCGCTTCCTTTTTTCAAGAAAGTCCGGCACAAAGTAGCACAATGGTCTTTTAACGATGTGTTTTCGGTTGATGAATTGCGGGAATTTGACGCAAGGGTAAGGCGTTTTCTAAAGCCAGTGTTTGGAGATATGTCGCCGGAATACGTGTGCGAATTAAAAATTGACGGACTAAAAATTGTTCTTGAATATGAAAAAGGATTACTCAAAGTTGCGGCGACTCGCGGAGACGGCGAGGTAGGGGAAGACGTCACCAACAACATCCGCACGATAGAATCCGTCCCGCTTTCGCTCTCGCGCAAGGTAGACATCATCGTTGAAGGGGAGGTGTGGATGAGTTCGCATGCTCTTGAAGAATTGAATAAGAAGCGAGTCAAGGAGGGCGAACCACCTTTCGCAAATCCGCGCAACGCCGCCGCGGGCGGAATCCGCCAGCTGGACCCGGCCATTGCCGCAAAGCGCAAGCTTGACGTTTTTATTTATGACGTGGCGCAGACATCCGATCCGCCAGCTGGCGGATTCCCACCCACGCAGAACGAAGAGCTTGAGTATCTGCGGGAACTCGGATTCAAGGTAAACCCGCATCACGCGCTAGCAAAAAATATTGATGAAGTTATCAAGTACTGGGAAGAGTGGAAAAACAAAGGCAGGCATCAGGGTTACTGGATTGACGGGATAGTGGTTAAGGTAAATGAGAAAAAATATGAATCTGCGCTCGGATATACCGGCAAGGCTCCCCGTTTTGCTGTCGCTTTCAAGTTTCCGGCGGAGCAAGTTACTACTAAAGTTGAGGACATTGTCCTTCAAGTCGGGCGCACGGGAGTTTTGACGCCGGTCGCGCATTTAGAGCCGGTTTCAGTCGCTGGCTCCGTCGTCTCGCGCGCGACTCTGCACAATGAAGACGAAATCAAACGCCTTGATGTGCGCATTGGCGACACGGTGGTTCTCCAAAAAGCGGGCGATGTGATTCCCGACGTTGTTCGCGTTCTTACAGAACTGCGCACCGGAAAAGAAAAAGCATTTGCGTGGCCAAAAAAAGTTCCCGCGTGCGGGGGCGACGGCTCCATCGAGAGGATTCCGGGGCAGGCCGCATGGAGATGCGTTTCTAGAAACTCCTACGCGCAATCCCAAAGAAAACTATATCACTTTGTCGGCAAGGGCTGCTTTGACATTGACGGAATGGGGCCGAAAGTCATTGACGCGCTTTTAGAAAACGAATTGATTTCCACATACGGCGATATTTTTACTCTGAAACGCGGAGACTTGCTGGCGCTCCCGCGATTTGCCGAGAAATCGGTTGCTCATTTGCTTTCTGCGATTGAAAAGGCGAAGACGATAGAATTGCCGAAATTTATTACCGCTCTTTCCATCCCGCACATAGGCGAAGAGACGGCATATCTTTTAGCGGAGAATTTTAGAACGCTGGACGAACTGAAAGATGCCGACAAAGAATCTCTGGAAAAAATAAACGGCTTGGGCGGAATCATGGCCGACTCGATTCATCAGTGGTTTGCGGACAAGGAAAATAAAAAAACGCTGAACCATTTGCTCGCCCACGTGAAAATAAGAGCGGCTAGCCGGCTGCCGGCTACCGGCTACAAGCTATCAGGCTTATCATTCGTCCTTACCGGAACTCTATCCAAAATGTCGCGCGAGGAAGCATCATCTCTAATTCGCGCGAATAAGGGAACAGTCAGCGGTTCTGTATCAAAGAAAACGGGCTATGTAGTGGCGGGGGAGAACCCCGGCTCCAAATATCAAGAAGCCCAAAAATTGGGAGTAAAAATACTTTTCGAGAAAGATTTCTTAAGTTTGTTAAAGTCCTGACTATTTGGGTCTACTCAACGCATGGCTTGAATACACAAAAGAGTTTTTTAAAGTATGATGTAGCTATGACGAAAGTCGATATAAAAGCATTGGCAAATCTTGCTCGTCTGGAAGTTTCCGACGATGAGCTAAAGAAACTTGAGAAGGAAATCCCGGACATTCTGAAATTTGTTGAAACGATTCAAAGTGTTTCGGAAAAAACCGCAGTCTCCACACCTCCGCTCATAAATGTGATGCGCGCGGATGATCCGCCAGCTGGCGGACCTCACGAAGGAGGAAAGTATACGGAAACGCTTCTCAACGCGGCGCCGACCCGCGTTGGCAATCACATAGCTGTAAAGCAAGTGCTCAGTAGGAGAAATCCGAAATCCGAAGCACGAAATCCGAAAAAAGATTAAATCTGCAAAATGGGAAAGAAACAAAACAACAGTAAGCACAAGTACGACCTAGAGGAAAGGAGTTTTCTGTTTGCAAAAAATGTGCGGTTGTTTGTGAAGAAGTTGTCACATTCTATCGCCAGTATTGAAGACACGAAACAGCTTGTACGATCGTCCGGGTCAATTGGAGCGAACTACATTGAAGCGAATGAATCGCTCGGCAAGAAGGACTTTCTTATGCGGATACGAATAGCGCGAAAAGAAGCAAAGGAAAGCAAGTTCTGGTTGCGGCTCATTGAGACCTCTACTGCAGATATAGAAAAGGAACGAGGGCATCTGGAACAAGAAGACACGGAGCTCATGATGATTTTAAGCTCAATTATGAGAAAGTATGTTTAGGATTTTATTGTCTATTATTTTTCCCCGTTTTTTCGAATTTCGAATTTCGAATTTCGTGCTTTCTGTACCCACATTATGAATTTATCAAATCTTACCATTTTAGAAGCACGTCGTGCTCTTGACGCCAAGAAATATTCCGCGCTTGATCTTGTGAACGCATATATTGATGCGATTGCGAAAAAAGATGGCGAGATACACGCATATCTGGAAGTTTGGGAAAGAAATGCGCGCGAGGAAGCGAAAGCGGCTGATAAGATGATAGAAAGAGAGGAATCGCAACTGCTCACAGGTATTCCGATTGCGGTCAAAGATAACATTCTAATCGAAGGGCGTACAGCAAGCGCCGCTTCCAAGATTCTCGAGAATTACACGGCCTCATATGACGCAACCGTTATTGAGAAACTCAAAAAGCAAGGAGCCGTTTTTTTGGGTCGCACGAACATGGACGAATTCGCGTTAGGCGCTTCTACAGAAAATTCTGCATTCGGTTCAACGAAGAATCCGCATGATATTTCGCGCGTGCCCGGCGGGACATCCGGCGGTTCTGCGGTGGCGGTCGCCGCGGGGCTAGCGCTCGCGGCGCTCGGCTCGGACACCGGCGGCTCCATCCGCCAACCATCCGCCTTTTGCGGAGTCGTCGGTCTGAAACCCACATATGGGGCAGTTTCCCGTTTTGGCTTGATTGCCGCGGCCTCATCGCTAGACCAGATAGGCACGATAGGAAAAACAGTGGACGATGCACGAGCGCTTTTCGAGGCAATCAGGGGACATGACGAGAAAGACAGCACATCTTTACCTGATACTCCAGAAATAAAAAGCTCCGGGGGAAAAATACGCATAGGCGTTCCGAGAAGTCTCTTTGCGAACGCATTGGAGAAAGATTCCAGCGAAAGATTCGAGCAGTCGCTGGAAATCCTGCGCACAAAAGGATACGAAGTTACTGACATTGAATTATTTGCGGACCCGCAAGTTCCGCTTGCCGTTTACTACATAATCAATCCTGCAGAAGTTTCTACGAACCTTGCTCGTTTTGACGGAATCAGATACGGCCTTTCGGAAAAAGCCGGGACTATTCAAGAAGTTTATTCCAAAACGCGCGGCAAGGGATTCGGCCCTGAAACTCGCCGGCGCATACTTGTCGGCACATTCGTGCTTTCTTCCGGCTATGCAGACGCATATTATCGGCGCGCGCGCGAGGTGCGCGAAGTTATTCGCGCTGATTTCGCGCGCGCATTTCAATCAGTCGACACAATCGTTACCCCGACAGCTCCCGGACCGGCGTTTAAGTTTGGCGAAAAAAGCGACCCGATTTCAATGTATCTTGAAGACATTTTCACTGTGCCTGTCAGTCTCGCTGGCGTGCCTGCAGTTTCTGTGCCTGGCGGCACGGTGGAGAGGGGAGAAGTATCCCTGCCGATCGGTTTTCAGATTATCGGCAATTACGGAAGCGAAGAAATGCTGTTCGCAATCGGCAAAGATATTGAAGAGGCGTAGGGTATCCTGTAAATTAATGAGCGAAGCGAATATAATTTACTGGACCCAGCACCATTTTGGCATCCCACAACTCCATTCCGGCACCCGTGCATGGTTGAGACTGTCTCAACAAAGTCGTACAATGTGCATATATGAGTACGGATGTCAAAATGGTGCTGGGTGTATGCCTATGGCATATCGTGTCTTCACTCGGGCATCATGAAAGTGAACTTTCGCGATTGCCCTCGCTAGACACGATAAGATTTTCTAATCTCGCTCTGCTTGCTAACAAAATCTAACATGTCCCTTTGGCTAAACACAAAAAGAGTCGCAAGGTACGGCCTAATCGGCTTTATAAGAAACGGCTTCGTTTCTCTTTCTGCGGTTCTTATTATGGCGATCACGCTCCTGGTCGTTTCTGGCCTGATGATTTCCGGAGCAGCGCTTCAAGCGACGCTAAAGCAGTTAACGGAAAAAGTTGATGTGAACGTGTACTTTAGAATCGATGCGACCGAAGCCCAAATCACTGACACGAAAACGGCGCTCGAATCGCTTCCCGAGGTCGCATCCGTGGGATATACGAGCCGCGACGAGGCGCTTGCGCAATTCCGCGAACGGCACAAGAACGACCAGCTCACCATACAAGCGCTGGACGAGTTGAGCGACAATCCTCTCGGCGCATCGCTCGAAATTCGCGCAAAGCAAACATCCCAATATGAATCAGTCGCCAAATTCCTGGATTCTCAGCAGGAAAAAGGCACTAGCATCGGCAATTCCATAGATAAAGTGAATTTCTATCAGAACAAAACCGCGATAGACCGGCTTACCGACATTATCAATACATCCGAGAGGACCGGCATCGCAAAAACAATCTTTCTCGCCATCTGCGCAATACTCATCGTGCTCAATACGATTCGACTCACCATCTACACCGCGCGCAATGAAATCGGCGTTATGAACATAGTTGGCGCAAACCGCTGGTACGTGCGAGGTCCTTTCATGGTTGCGGGTGTTCTCTATGGCGTCGTATCCGGCATCGCCGTTCTTATATTGCTATACCCGATTCTGCTCTACAATCCCGATTTGCTAGGGCTCGGTCCGACTACCGTGCTTCTCTTTGGCACTTTCAATTATTTCGCGTACTACACATCCCATTTCCCCTTGTTTTTCGGGGTATTAATAGGCACTGGCATCGCGCTTGGCGCATTGTCCAGTTATCTGGCAGTACGGAGATATTTACGAAATTAAGGAGCGGAGCGACTATAATTTTGTTAACCCGCCTAAATTTTAACTGATATACTACCCATGTTATAAAAACGAGATTGAAATACCAAATATACTCCATATGGAATTAAGGAATGTAAAAATTTGGGCGGGTCATGATTTTCTAGTTACTCACTACGTTCGTAAAGAAAATCTATGACAGGACACAAATACATTTTCGTCGTGGGAGGCGTGATGTCGGGCGTGGGCAAGGGAGTTG
>CAZSPA010000006.1:0-1649 GCA_964608685.1 uncultured Candidatus Saccharibacteria bacterium | reverse complement strand
CACAAATACATTTTCGTCGTGGGAGGCGTGATGTCGGGCGTGGGCAAGGGAGTTGCCGCGTCTTCAATCGCCACTTTACTCAAAGCGCGTGGACTCAAAGTCACCTCGCTCAAAATTGACCCGTACATAAATGTTGACGCGGGTACAATGAATCCGACGGTTCACGGCGAAGTGTTTGTTTTGGAAGACGGCTTGGAGACCGACCAAGACATGGGCAATTACGAGCGCTTTCTGAATCAGGACATTCCTTCAATCAATTACATGACGACGGGCTCTGTCTACCTCTCTGTCATAAAGCGCGAGCGCAATTTGGAATATGAAGGAAGGTGCGTTGAGGTAGTGCCGGATATTCCGCTCGAAGTAATTTCCCGCGTAGAAAAAGCGGCCGAGGGCGCCGGCGCGGATGTCGCGATTATTGAAATCGGCGGCACGGTCGGCGAGTACCAGAACATTCTTTTCCTTGAAGCGGTCCGCATGATGAAAACGCAATATCCGGACGACGTGGCAACCGTCTTGGTAAGTTACTTGCCCGTGCCGAATTCAATCGGCGAGATGAAAACGAAACCGACGCAATACGCGGCGCGCACATTAAACGGAGCCGGAGTATTTGCGGACATTATCATCGCGCGCGCCGCAATTGCCATCGACGAGAAGCGTCGGCAGAAAATCGCTCTTTTCTGCAACGTAAAACCGGAGCATGTCATTTCGGCGCCGGACGTGAAGAGCATCTACGACGTTCCGCTCAATTTTGAGAAAGATAATTTGTCGGGAGAGCTATGCGAAATATTGAAAATGAACAAATGTTCCCCCGCGGTCGACCTGAAAGACTGGGAAGAATTTGCCAGCAGTTCCAAAAACGGAAATGGGGAAGTGAAAATAGCTGTAGTCGGGAAATATTTTGATTCCGGCGACTTTGTGCTTTCCGATGTCTACATATCCGTTCTTGAGGCGATAAAGTACTCCTGCTACGCGTCGGGGGCCAAACCTGCGATTGATTACATCTCGTCTCAACAGTTTGAGGAAGGAAAGAACCTCGAGAAGCTTTCCGGATACGACGGCGTTTTGGTGCCGGGCGGCTTCGGCGAAACCGGCATCGAAGGGAAGCTGAAGGCAATTCAGTATGTGCGCGAGAACAAGATTCCTTATTTCGGCCTCTGTTACGGAATGCAGCTGATGACGGTTGAATATGCACGCAATGTCGCTGGGCGTAAGGGGGCGCACACGACTGAAATCGACGCGAAGACGACGCATCCAGTTATAGCCATTTTGCCGGAGCAGATAGAAAAGCTCGCGAAAAAAGACTACGGAGGCACGATGCGCTTGGGCGCGTACCCGTGCGAGCTTGCGCAAGGCACAATCGCTTACGACTCGTATTCCGACCCTACAAGCTACAGGCTACAAGCTACAGGCTACAAGCTGATTCATGAACGCCACCGCCATCGCTACGAAGTAAATCCGGAATACGTTGAGAAATTAGAAAAAGCCGGACTCGTCTTTTCCGGCCGTTCGCCGGACGGCGTACTCATGGAAATTGCCGAGCTTCCAAAGAGCGTGCATCCGTTCTTTCTCGGAACTCAATTTCATCCGGAATTCCGCGCCCGCCCGCTCTCGCCGCATCCATTGTTTAGCGCGTTCATCAAAGCATCAGT
>CAZSPA010000005.1:3219-13410 GCA_964608685.1 uncultured Candidatus Saccharibacteria bacterium | reverse complement strand
TTTTTATAGATCAGCTTGAGCAGTTCATCACTTCCCCCATAAAGTTTCAAAAAAAGGACCTAAGAGGCTGGGTAGTGCTTTAAGGCGTTTTAGGAGGATTTGTATCTTGAGTAAAGGTAGTAAATGGGTCTTGGAAGGTAATATTTTCTTTGTTTTGATCTTTTTCATCTTTTTTTCTGCCATATTTTATAACTGACTTTGTGGGCTGTCCAGTTAAAACTAAGTCACGTTTTCCATCAACAACACCTTCTCCTACCTCAGAAGGTCTAACAAAGCTAACAGGCTCTCTTTCATAGAGCATATTAGTCATTAATTTATTCCAAATAGGCGCAGCACCTGTTACGCCTGATGTTAAGGAACGGTGCATTATAGAGTTATCATTATTTCCTACCCAAACCCCCACTACAAACTCAGAAGTGTACCCAAAAGTTAAATTATCTCTTTTGCTGTCTGTAGTACCTGTTTTAACAGCTACTTGGTGGCCAGGAATATTAAGTAGGGAGTTAGGGCCAAAAGCAGCCTCTCTTGCTTTATTATCCATTAAAATACTAGTGATCATAAAAGCTACTCCTTCTGCTAATACCCTAACTCCAGAAACTTGCGAGTTATTTTCAATTATATTGCCTTTTCCATCTGTCACTCTTAGTACAGCAACTGAGTTATGTTTAACTCCATTTTGGGAAAAAGTGCCAAAGACAACCATCATATCAATAAGCTTAACTTCACCACCGCCTAAAGTTAAAGACAAACCATATCTGCCTAAATCATTAAAAGTGGTGATTCCTAAATCTTTGGCAGTTTGGATCATATTAGGAATCCCAATGATATAAAGCATTTTAACTGCTGGAACATTATAAGATGAGCCCAGGGCAGTTCTAATAGTTACTGGCCCATGAAATTTACCATCATAATTTACTGGGGCATAAGTTTCCCAAGAATTTTTAATATTGCAATCAGCGTTGGCGCAAAAGAACTAACCAGAGTGGATGGAAGATTCATATACCCCGTAAAATCAATAAGTGCTAATGACTCGCCTACTTTATCCGTTGACGACTCGCGGAGAGACATAGAGAAATTCCTATCCGCTATCGCAGTTGCTTACGGAGGAAAGGTTAAATATTCCGTTACCGAGAAAGAGCATGACGCAACGAACATTGCCAACCCCGCCTAGAACCCTAGCGTATAGGTAAGCGCGCTTCCGCTTCCGCCGAGCCATTTTGAAGTGTCGAGTTTTATTTCATGCACACGTCCTAGCTCGCGATATTTAACATGACCGTTGGCTAGCGCGTAGTCGAATATCTTTTTTGTAATCTCCACATCTTTAAGACAGTACGCCCGCACCCTTTCTATTTCTTTGTCGCGCCACCACTTCAGAGATTGCGCGCCGTCGGCGGTTTTTCTCTCGCCTAATGTGCCATCGGCAACTGCGTCAAGTCGCAATCGACGCCCGACGACACCCTGAATTTCTTTCATCAAATCAAGACTTCGTACGCGAGAAAGGTCGCCAGGATAATATTTATTTAAAAGCGGTATATCGAAGTGGTCGGAGTTATAGCCAATAAGAAGGTCGGCTTTCTCCAGTATTTTCCAAAGATTCGGTAACTCGGGTTCTAGGAAACTATTATAACTATCCGTTTCAGAATCGTGAATTCCAACTAAGGCGATTGTAAGGTCGGCCGGGTCCGAAGTTCCCGTGTCCGACATCCAATTTGCAGTTTCGATGTCGAAAGTAATGATTCGCATATTAGAACGTAGTCAGTAGTACGTAGAACGTAGTTGAAATAATTGGTGAGTAGTTTGTAGTACGCAGTACGTAAACGACTTAAGAGTTAATCATTTTATTCAGCATGCGCATAACTTCGTCGAGTAACTTTTCCGCATCAATACGGAGGGTTTTGTCACCATACTCTAACCTCTTGCTTACCTCAAACTGCGTTTCCAGTTCTGAACCTGATGCAAAAGCAATAATTAGAAAATGTCGAATATCTTTTCCCCGTCTCCTACTTCCTTCGGCTATGTTAGAAGGTATGGAGACGGCTGCGCGGCGCATCTGCGACACGAGGCCGTATTGTTCCTGCGTTGGGAATTTTGCTGTGAAGCGATAAACGAGCACAACTAAATCAATGGATTTTTGCCAAACTGTAAGGTCGCGATATGTACTCATGTTGTTGCATTTTCTACGTACTACGTTCTACGCACTACGTACTACCCCAGTGAACTAAATAGATGTTCCGCTATTCTGTCAGATGGCAGGGTGAGTTCGCTGCCGGTCGCGAGATTTTTTATCGTGTAACGCCCTGATTCGCGCTCGGAGGGACCGACAGCGATGACAAACGGTATTTTCATTTTATCCGCCTGGCGAATTTGGTCTCCGATTCGTTTCCCAGAAAAGTTGACAGCGACCGTTACATCATCTCGACGCAAATCTTGCGCGAGGCGCATCGCGTGCGGAAGCGCGGAACTCTCCACCACGCAGAGCATAAGTTCAGTCGCGGGAGCATAAGGCGGAAGGAGGTTATGGGTTTCTAGAAAATCGCGCGCCGTTACATCGCCCATGCCGAATCCGACGGCGGGGATTGATTCGGCGCCAAATAGCGATAGTAAATTATCATAGCGTCCGCCGCCGAAAAGGGACCGGCGGTTATTTCCATCCGTGTCATAAATCTCGAATACCATGCCCGTATAATAGTCGAATCCTCGGGTTATTTTCGTGTCCACAAGCATGTTGCGTACGCCTATAAGCTCAAGCTGTGTTCGCAATTCCTCCAAGTATGCTGTACTTGTGGTGCGTTCAATTACCTCTAGAAACTGGTCGATCTTTTTCACATCTTTCACTATGGAGGATAATTGCTCCTTGAAGTTAGGATTTTTTTCTCGACCGTCCAAAAGACGAGTGAGAGAAGCACGCACATCCTTCGGAATTTCAACGGAGTCATAGATCGAGTCAATAATCCTCCTGTCAGATACGCGGATCTCAAAATTTCGCTCGTCGGCCCCTAATGAGCGCATAACAGCGTGCGCCACCGCGATAATTTCGGTATCTGCCTCGATGCCGGAGACGCCCACGATGTCCGCATTCAATTGCCAGTGCTCGCGGAGACGTCCCCGCTGGGGCCTTTCATACCGGAAAACGTTAGCGATTGAATACCATCTGGAGGGCAATGGTATCTCGCGGGCGCGGCCTGCAATCATCCGCGCGAGAGTCGGCGTCATTTCCGGCCGCAATGTTACTTCCCGTTCTCCACGGTCAGCGAACGTGTACGTCTGCTCGCTCACTATTTCTTCGGACGTTTTGCCGCGGTATAGCTCGCTCGGTTCCAAAACAGACGCCCCGTATTCCTCGTAGCCGAAAAGTTCGCATACGCGCTCCATGTGCTCAAAAAGATAACGCAAAACAAACTGGTCCTCTGGATAGAAATCGCGGACGCCCTTGTATGGCTCTGTGGATAATCTGCTATTTTTATTTTGCATATTACTTGTGATTACTATACAGCACATGGACATCGCGTGCCTCCATGACTACGGCAGAAGTCGCGTCGAGAAAGATTAATTCCATTCCCATAGTATGCCCGGTTAATATGATCTCGGCAAACGAGCAAGCTACAAGCTACTGGCTACCGGCTGTTTCGTGCTATACTCGCTCACTATAATCATATGAGGAAACGCATACTTCAGGCTAGATATGCAGTACGAAAATCTACGCCCGGCTTGGGACACGGGCTTTTTGCCACCGCTACGCTTCGCAAAGGAGATTTTATTCTTGAATACAGAGGCAGGCGCATTCCTACTCCGCAGGCAGATGCGTCACAATCGCGCTACCTTTTTGAGGTAGATGGGAAATGGACAGTCGATGGAAGTCCGCGCTTCAACATCGCGAGATACATAAATCACTCATGCAAGCCGAACTGCGAAGCGGATGTGCGAGACCTGCCTGCGCCGCGCTCGGCCTTCCTAAGCGAAGCTCGCGGTCAGGAGTGGCAGGCAGGCGGACACATACTTATCTTCGCCAAGCGAGATATAGAGCCCGGGGAAGAGCTTACCATCGACTACGGAGAAGAATATTTTGACGAATTTATCAAACCAATTGGGTGCAAGTGCAATCACTGCGCGCCAGCATTAGGGATTCCTCTACGAGCTTCCTATCAAGAGGCCTGAACCGAGTACCAAGGCGCCCCCTAGGATTACTTGGAGGATCGATACCCAGAAACGCATCTTAAAGTAGTGATAGCGGATGTAAGCGATGGATATCAATTCAACACCAACGACGAAATAGGTGAGATAGAGCGCAGAGGCCAGATCAGATATCAAGAACGGCAAAGTGTGGAAAATCCCGCCGAAAAATGTCGTGATGCCCACAATGAACCCGCGAATGAAAGGATGCCCGCGCCCTGTGTGTTCGCCGGTGTCCGACAGAGCTTCGGAAAAAGCCATGCTTATGCCTCCTCCAACAGCTGCCGACACACCGATTAGAAATGTGATGTGCGTGTTATGCGTCGCAAATGCAGTGGCGAAAAGCGGGGCCAATGTGGAAATCGAACCATCCATCAAGCCAATGAGCGATGGCTGCACTATCTTCAGCAGAAAGGACCTATCGACAGAATTATCGTTCATCAAGAATCATTCTAACAAGATATTCGATATTCACACGTCTGCATCGGGTAGATTACAATGGATGATATAATCGGCGAATGAAAAAGGGAATGCTTGTTTTCTGGATTGTTTTGCTTGCCCTGGTAGCAGCTGGTGTTGGTTCTAGTTTTTTTGTGAAAAGCGGACCCGGTAAGCTGGATTCTTTTGCCGTCTGCCTCAAGGACAAAGGCGCAATTTTCTACGGAGCGTTCTGGTGTCCGCATTGCCAAGCTACGAAAGCTCTGTTCGGCAAGTCTGCGAAACTTCTGCCGTATGTCGAATGCTCGACTCCAAATGGCCAAGCACAATTACAAATTTGCATCGACAAAAAAATAACCGGCTATCCGACATGGATTTTCGCCGACGGAAAGATTCTGACCGGCGAGCGAACGCTGGAAGAACTTGCGGGGGCGAGCGGATGCGTTTTACCAAGCCAGTAGCTGGTAGCCAGTAGCCAGTAGCCAGAAACTAGCGTCGTATGAATTTGCATTTTGCTACAAGCTACAAGCTACAGGCAACAAGCTGATAACTATGTCCCTCAACTCCTGGCTCGCTCTGGCAACCATTATCTTGCAAATCGTCAGCGTTGCATTTCTCGCGCTTTTTTTCCTGCGCAAGAAATCCGCCGGCTGGCGGACCGACCTCGCTCCGACCGCCGATTTTTTGTGGAAGTGGGGATTGTGGATTGGATTTTTGCTCTCCCTCGGCGGCGTGGCAATCTCACTTTTCTATTCGGAAATTCTCGGCGTTCTTCCTTGCGGATTGTGCTGGTTGCAGAGAGTATTCCTCTACCCGCAAGCTCTCTTGTTTGCCATCGCAATATGGAAAAGCGACAGAAGCGTTGCGGATTACAGCATCGCCTTTTCAGTAGTTGGCGGAATAGTCGCCCTCTACCAGCACTATCTGCAAATGGGCGGAGCGAATGTTTTGCCTTGCCCTGCAGTTTCCACAGGCGTAGATTGCGCCCAGCGCTACCTCTTTGAATTCGGCTATATAACGTTCCCGCTCATGTCCTTCACAATCTTTGCGTTCCTTATTATTGTGATGCTTTTCGTCCGCCGCGCTCCGTGATACAATCGCCCCATGAACAAAGTTGCCTCAAGAAAAACATCCGTACATAGAGCCACGCGAGAAGTGAGCTTGCCGCAGGAGCGTGCCGCTCTTTTGCGCCGCGGATATGGAGCATGGCGAGGGAAATCTCTCAAAGCATCTCTAAAGACGCTTGCCGGTATCCGTAAAGGGTGGCTCCGAAAATTAGATTGATGTACACCATTGATACTAATGCATTCATTTACTATCTTCACGGCGAGGAAGATATAAAGAAGTTTCTCGACGACTCCCTACGGACTCCGCAACCGCTATACATTTCGGCGATTACCATCACCGAACTCCTGCGATTTCCAAAGCTGACTTCAGACGAAGAGGCTTTGATATCGGAAATCGCGCCGGCCTTTTCTATTATTCCTGTCGATGCGTATATCGCAAAAGGGGCGGGAAGGATTGGGCGGATTTACAACTTGAAGCTTGCCGACAGCGTTATCGCCGCAACAGCGCTTTTTACAGGCAGTGCTGTCGTTACGCGCAATGTGCGCGACTTCAAGCGTGTCGTTGGATTACGCGTTGAGTCTATTTAATTCCGGTATTCCGTCTTTGCGACCGCGAGCGCAGCGTGGCGGGAAGCAATCCAGACGCACGTATCTCTTCGAATTCGGCTACATAACGTTCCCCCTCATGTCATTCACTATCTTTGTGTTTCTTATCTGTCGAGGATAGCGAGTGAAGTGAAAGAGCACTCTCTTTCACTTCCGAGCGGCGTAGACAGCAAAGGTTTGAAACCTTTCATCGTTTTGATGCTGTTCGTGCGTTCCCGTAGTGTCTGAACCGCTGAATTCAACAATACCCACAGATATTGCCTTTGTGGCGTGCCTGGCACCAATTCCATAAACATCGTGACGTGCCTGACGCGAATTCACGAATTCACGCTGGCCATAGGTCATAGGCACATTGGTATTTTGGAATACTGAGCGCAAATAAGGGAGAAAAATCCGAAAATTTTGGCAGTTGTTGTAATAACAATCGTCCATAAAATTAATGCAAATTGCCAGTGATGCTTATATAGAAAACTTACCAGCCCAGACCAACTAACAAATCTGTTTCCTTTCTCGTAGCTTATTGCGATTTCATTTTTATCTTCAGTGGGTTTGTATGGTTCGCTTTCTACAAATAATAAAGGATAGTTGATGTCATTAGAAATCTTGACTGGGAACTTAAGCAACCCCAACGCCTCGGCAGAGCCAAAAATCGCCTTTGTTTTATCAGTTACTACTACACCACTTATTTCAGGAGTATCTTTATAAATAAACTTATGGAAAAAAAATGGCAATATCGCTAGATATAATTTCATTCCCTGCACTTGCACTTTCTTCATAAAGTTTCTCTTACTGCGGAAATATCTGTCTTTATCTTCAAAATCCGAATATGAAGCGCCGTAATGAGATTTTGGTTTATCAAAATTATGCGTGATACAACCTCTCAATTCTGAATCAAGAAGCCGTAAATAAAACCACATTTTAATGTCATCCCACACGCCCAGAATTATACCCCTATTTATAGGGGTTTTGGAGCACTTGCTGTCTAGGGATAAGTTCCAACTATCTCTTCAAAATACTCCTCTCAATATCCGCAATAGTCCCGCCGACTTTTTTGCCGGGGTTTAGGATGTTAAGCGGGTCAAAAATATTTTTGACCTGCGCAAAAATCTCGCACATCTTTTCGCCGAACATCATCGGCAAATATGGAGTACGGATTATGCCGTCGTTGTGTTCGCCGTCTATTGAGCCGCGATACTTTGCCACCAACTCGTACACCTTCGGCTGAAGTTCTAAAATTGCCTTTCTATTTTCTGACTTCCCTAAATCCATGAGTGGAATGATATGGAAATTGCCTTCGCCAGCGTGGCCGGCAATCGTATAAAGAAGATGGTATTTCTCCAAAAGAGCATTCAATTCCGGCAGAAACTTCGGGTAATCGTCAGGATGAACCACGATGTCGTCTATAAAAGGCGCCGCGTAAAGTCCGCGCAAATTCTTCCGCAGAAGCGCAAAGCTTTCGCGGCGAATTATCCAATATTTTGCGATGTTAGTTGCACTCGATGCCATTTTTGTCATCACGTGCAGGCCGTCAAGCGCTGCTTGCGCTTCGCGCACCCTGTCCACTGCTTCCTCATCAGAATCCTCCGCGAATTCCGCCATTAGGACTAATTTAGGCACTCCTCCGCTCACTGCCATTACAATCTCCGGAATAAATGCGAATCCGAGCGCCAGCATCTTAACAAGTCCGAGGTGTCTGATTATCTGTGGGATGAATCGAACCGCGAGTTTCCATGTATGGTTATCGTACGATTCGAAAGATTCAGGATAGAATTTAAGCACTCTATGCACCACCTCGGGAATAATTTCGTTGTCCGAGAGAAATACCACAAGCATTGCCCGATGCTCTTTTATTTGCACTAATCGGAGCCGCGCACTAGTTATTAATGCTAGCGTGCCTTGGGAGCCGACGATAAGTTGCCCCAAGTCGAATGTGCCTTTCTTCTTATCAATCACGTTCCACAGCGCATAGCCAGCGGAATTTTTGGTGACTGTCGGGCGAGCCCTTTCTATCGCTTCAGCATTACTCTCAATGAGCGAATGAATTTCCCGATAAATTTTTCCTTCCATAGTTTGTCTGGATTTCTTGGCCTCAAGTTCTCGCATCGATAGCGGTCGTATTGTTGTGCGGGAACCGTCGGCGAGGACAACGTCCAGTTCTTGTATGTAACTGTTTATCTTGCCGTATTTCAGAGTCAGCTCTCCACCGCAGTTGTTTGCGAGCATTCCTCCGAGTGCGCAAATTTCACGAGATGCGGGATAGCAAGGAAGGATTAGACCTTTGTGTTCAAGCGTCTTTTTCTCGAAGTCGCGGTAGTAAAGTCCAGGTTCGGCAACCGCATAATCGTCGCCAATATCGGTTAATTTGTCCATGTATTTCGTAAAGACAACCGAGATGGAGTCGGTGAGCGGGCCGCCGGTCATATCGCTTCCTGCCGAGCGGGCGGCAAGCGACACATTTTCTCCTTTTTCTTTCGCATCGTGTACGAATCGCACAAGACTCGACACATCATTCGCATTTTTTGGGTATGCGACTACGGCCGGCGAACGCTCGAATATGCTTGTGTCGCGGCTGAATCTTTTGATTGTTTCCGCGTCATTGACTGCATCGCCCTGTATAACATTAGAGATGCGAGAGCGTAAATCCATTGCATCATTTTATCACTCGGATGCACAAATTACTTGCATTGTGAGTGGACTTCGCCAACATTACACTTGCGGTTATAATCATTCGATGCCTAATAAACGACAAAAGATAACATCGCCTAGCGCATTTATCGGCATTGACGGGAACGGAATCATTTCTTTCGGCTCTGGCCAGCCGGATTTGCCCCCGCCGAATGAGATATTCTCCAATTTGGAGATGACCCGAGCATTCAAATACGGCCTTATCAAAGGCGACCTTCCTCTGCGCGAGGCCCTTGCGAAAGAATATGAAAATGCAAAGGCCGAAGATTTCGTAATCACGAACGGCGCGTCGGAAGCTCTAGATTTGGTTTTCCGCGCGATTCACAGGATTCACGGCAAGTGCAAGGTTCTTCTGTGCCAGCCCTACTACTACTCGTATCCTCCGATTGTTGAATACGCCGGGCTTACTCCCGTGTACACCAAACTGAAAGAAGAGCGCATCGACCTCGGAGATTTCAAAAAGAAAGTCCGCGGAGTGAAGGCGATTCTTATAAATTCTCCCTCGAATCCCACGGGTCGCGTGGAAGACATGGACACTCTCCGCGAAATAGAGAAAATAACGGCGAAACTCGGCGTTTATGTAATTTCCGACGAAGTGTATAAAGACCTTATTTACGAGCGCGGAAATTACATCATTAAAGGAAAACATGTCGTCACAATAAATTCTTTTTCCAAAACTTACGCGATGTGCGGATTGCGAATAGGATATCTTTGGTCGAGCGATAAGAAAATAGTTGATGGAGTCGTCGACCTTAAGGTGCACACATCAATGAACACAAATACTTTGGGGCAGGAGATGGCTCTTCGCGCTATGGGCGTTCCGAGAACTTTCGTCGAGAAGCAGGTGGTGATTTGGAAAGAGCGGAGAGATATTATCTACAAGGGACTGCTTGACATAGGATTCAGTCTTTGGAAGCCGGAGGGCGCGTTTTATGTTTTGCCCAAGATTCGGAACTCATCGCGTGTCGTATCAGACCTTTTCTACGGCCACAATGTAATAGTGTACGATGGAGCATGGTTCGGCGCCCCGAATCGCATCCGCCTCTCCTACGCTCTCGAAGTTCCGAAGATAAAAGAGGGGCTTGCCCGCATCAAGCAATATTTAAAAGGAAAAGAGGATTGGCTCAAATGAGCCGGCGTATGAAAGAATAATATGACGCTCGCACTTAGGTCATTTGTAGTGGGTGTTCTGAATGTGCAAGTGCGGCCGTGTTAAATTTAAGAT
>CAZSPA010000005.1:0-3209 GCA_964608685.1 uncultured Candidatus Saccharibacteria bacterium | reverse complement strand
TGCGCGACAACCCCAACCCAGAGACTGGAGCATTTTCTTCTCAAGCGTCTTCTTTGTCCTGGGCTTTTCCCTCGTGTTTTCGCTTGTAGGCATCCTTTTGCAGACTGTACTTTCAAACGCCTCCTACACGGTCCAGGAATGGCTGGGCAGAATTGGCGGCATTATTATTATTCTCTTTGGTTTTTTCCTTCTCGGCTTGTTCACGCCGTCATTTTTGAAACGCGACTATAAGGTCCAGGTCAAGCGCCGCTTCCGCTCACACTACCTGACATCGTTCGTTTTCGGCGCGGCGTTTGCCGTCGGCTGGACGCCGTGCGTTTCTGCGGCCTTGGGAGCCATCTTGGCGCTTGCAACAACGGCGGCGTCAAGCGCGTTTCTTCTGCTCTTTGCCTATACGCTCGGGATAGGAATTCCATTCCTTATGGTTGGACTGTTCACGAACCAAGCGCAGACGCTCATTAACCGCTTGGGTAAAAAGCTCCTCTACTTCCAGTATTTCTTCGGGGTAGTGCTTGTCGCAATGGGCGTGCTTGTCTTTACCGGAACTCTCTCCCGCGTTGCGAACTTGCAGTTTCTCACGGACCTCCTCCTTTCTCTGAATTTAGTGACCTCGCTCGGTGGTGGCATTAGCTCGCTTACGATTTTTACCCTCGGCATTTCTTTCCTTGCCGGAGTTGGATCATTCTTAAGTCCTTGCATGTTGCCGCTTATTCCAGGATTTCTTTCCTATCTTGCCTCCACTGCGGCGAGAAAAGAAGCGCTCTCATGATATGAATCCTCAAAAAATCCTTGTCTCCGCCGTGCTCATCACTGCTGTTATCGGCAGTATCATCTATCTCGATTCGTAAAAAGCATCCAGAGTGGGCAATGACGCAGGTATTAGCGTTATTCCTCGGCTTTCCAATGATGGTGAGAAAAATCAGGTTGTTTCGCCTGAAGCTAAGGATGTAGGCGGAGCTAAGCCATCATCCGATGAAAAAATTACGAGTATTCAAAAGTCAAAAAAGTACATGTTAGCGAAAGAGATTACGACCCCTAACGGCTTCATAAATACCGGCCCAAACCCCGATGGGTCGGCCAAGCCAGTAACCGTTGGAGAGTTTGTAGGGAAGAAAGTGATGCTCATTGATTTCTGGACATACAGCTGTATAAATTGCCAGCGGACAACGCCGTATTTAAACGCATGGTACGAAAAATATTCCGCCAGCGGCGGATCCGCCTCAGGCGGAAAAGACAAGGGGCTTGTCATTATTGGATTGCATACGCCGGAGTTTGAGTTCGAAAAAGTTTACCAAAATGTTCTCGAAGCAACCAAAAGGCTGGAAATTAAGTATCCTGTAGTTCTGGATAATGATTACTCAACGTGGAACGCGTATCAAAACCGATTTTGGCCGAGAAAGTATTTGATAGACATTGACGGCTATGTTTTGTACTAACATATCGGCGAGGGCGGCTATGCAGACACGGAGCGCGCCATTCAAGCCGCTCTCAAAGAGAGAGCGCAAGTACTAGGTTTGCCGAACAATATCCCGACTGGCACAGTAAATCCCCAGGATGTAACCACCCCCAGCTCGACCGGGGTTAGGAGCCCAGAAGTTTACTTCGGCGCGATGAGGAATGAATATCTTGGAAACGGCGCGCAAGGTTCAATAGGAGTTCAGAATATGATTGTTCCGCAAAAAACCTCGTCCAACACATTGTATTTAGCAGGTGCATGGGATATTCAAAAAGAATTTGCGGAGAACAAGGAAAGCGGAGCCGTAATCAAATTTAAATACAGCTCGAAAAATGTTTACTTTGTCGCGAGCGCCGATAAGCCGGTAACGGCAACGGTGCTTCGTGATGGAGTTCCGATAACAGATGAGAGGGGAGCGGATGTTGATTCCACCAGTCACTCAACCATCCGCGAGAATCGCTTATACCATCTAATCAGCGGAACGGCTTATGGAGAACATACTTTAGAGATACGGATAGAAGGCGCCGGTCTTCAGGCCTACACATTTACTTTCGGCTAACTGCGCGAACATTGGGAAAGAATATCGCTTATAACTTTCGCCGTTTCGCGCGGGCCTTTTACTTCCATAGTCTGTATACCGGTGGGTATTACTACGGCATCGTTTCCGCCGGGAGAGAGGTCGTCGCCCACGAAAAGCATCTCACTCGGCTTCACGCCGAGGCGTTTTGCCAGCCATTTTACGCCGTGCGCCTTGTCGATTTTTTTCGCCGTGATGTCAATCGCTGTTCTTCCTGAAATACGGACAACCATTCCGGGAAGTTTCGGGTCAAGAATCTTCTTGAGTTTTTCGCGCTTCGCGCGAGCGGGGTCCCACACGGCTTTCATGTCTGGCGGAGCGTCCACTCCGAGCCCGGCGAACGTCACTTGCACGTCGCGGGCGAGGAACAAGTCGCCCCAGCGCGGCGCATTTTGGAGGACGCCAGTTTCCTCAATCGCTTCTTTGAACGCCTGCATGATTCCATCGTATTCTTTCTGCGTGAATGCGAATTTATAGGCGCTTTTCCACGCGCCTGATTCGAATATGTAGCACTGCGCGGCAGTGTCGGGAAATAAATATAGACAACTCAAATCCGCGTCCTTCGGAAGCGCCGGCAGTAGGTCCTTTTCCATCCGAGAAAAACTCGCTCCCGACATTATAGCGACCGGCATTCTTTTCAGAAGTTCGTACAATCTGCTTGCAATTTCCGGAGCGGGCGGCTTGAAGCTTTCCGCGATAGTGTTATCGAGGTCGAATAATACGGCGCTCGGACATTTTGTTGCACCAGATGTCGGGCTCATACGCTTGGTTGGTTCCCTGGCTTTTTTTGTTCTGGATTTATACCACTCATTAATAAGCGGAATGAATGAAGTGATTATAATCGCGAGAATAATCGGAGTAAGGAAGCTGTCAACTTGCGGAAAAGTTTCTCCAAGGAAATATCCCGAAAATGTAACGCCCGCGCCCCACAGAATTCCTCCGGCGATGTTGTAAGACAAGAATATCCGATAGCGCATACCGGCGACTCCGGCAAGTATCGGAGCGAATGTGCGGACTATGGGAACAAAACGGGCAAGCACGACAGCAAGTACGCCGTGCTTCTCGTAGAAGATTCTGGTTTTCTCGACGTGAGATTTGCGGAAAAATCCCGAATCTTCGCGCTTAAAAAGCGCCGGTCCCACTTTCGTTCCGAACCAGTAACCGGTGCTGTCGCCG
>CAZSPA010000004.1:3698-13790 GCA_964608685.1 uncultured Candidatus Saccharibacteria bacterium | reverse complement strand
AAGAAGCACTCCCTTTTTCGCGCGCGTCTCATCTATCGCCTGCCGCAGTCGCTCTCGCCGCTCTTCCCTGTTTTCATGCGCGCGGTCGCCGTACACGCTTTCCATCACCAAATAGTTCACGCCTTCCGGACTTTCCGTATCATTTAAAAGAGGTTCGGGTGAATTTCCGAGGTCGCCCGAAAAAAGAATCTTCCTGCCTTGGCGAGTAAATTTAATCATCGCAGAGCCGAGGATATGCCCCGCATCTAGGAATTCCGCCGTGGCCTGCCCTTCGTAGCCTTGGCGAAGTAGGGCATCTCCAACATTAAACGGTTCGTGATATTCGCGCCCCTGCCACAAGGAGAGCGCGCGCGAAACATCCGCTTCTTCGTACAACATACCGCAGTTCCTTGTTGCTGCCTCCTGCCTCATCACGCTAATCGCGTCCTCAAACATGATTGCCGAAATATCTTTTGTCGCAGGCGTAGAATATATGACTCCTCTGAACCCGTCGCGCACAAGTTTCGGAACTCGCCCTATGTGGTCGGCATGCGCGTGCGTTATAAAAAGCGCATCTATGGTTTTTGGGTCGTATGGAAACGCGCTGTAATTTCTCGGGTCGCACGTTTGCTCGCGCTCATGGATGCCGCAGTCGACAAGGATTTTTCCGCCAGCTGGCGAATCTCCAAACTCAAGCAAAAAATTCGCACCCGTCACCGTTCCCGCGCCACCGTGAAATGTAAGTAACGCACTCATTGAAAAGGTCTTGAAATCAATTTCGCAAGATACACTCCAGAAATTCCTCCGACGATATCCATAGAAATGTCTCCGAGCGTATCTAGCATTTCGGAAGAAATATTCGTAATGCCGTTCAGTGCTTCAAACAATTCCCACGCCATTCCAAGCGCGAACACGGCTCCCACGCAGTAAATAATATTCGGCTCCCTGCCAATTTTGACGAAAAGCCAGAAAGAGAAAAGTCCCGCCCACAAGCCGCCCAGAAAATGAGAGACCATGTCGAGCCACGGAAGCCTCCAGTATGAATAATGGGCCAGGGCATACATATGGAGCACGGCAAGGACGGCAACAACCGCAAGCTGGGCAAAAAGGAGTAAACGGAGGGGCATTCGGGTATTCTATCATTTTTGCAGTGGACACCGCCCCAAACACCCCGCCTCTAGGGCGGGGTTGGTGGCCTGTCCAGCACTAACACCAAGAAATACCTGGGAATAAATTGAGCAGCATGAACGACCCTTAAAAGCATTAACACCTCGACCAGATTGCGGTGAGGTGTTAGTGCTGGGCGGCAGGCACGGCAAGCCTGGGTGTTACCAGGTGGGTGCTCTCAGCATTCAGACCGGAGTCTAAAGCGATTCGAGCTCCCTGTGTTTTACCAGCAGGTGTTATACCTGTCGCTTATTTAAGTATACCATCATCACTAAATACGCAAGTGTGCAAAACTTCGGATTCCATATTACCTATCAACTTAAGCGAGAAGACATGGTAGTTTGTAGCGGTTTGAGCGATTCTTCCGTTAAAAACCGCCAGGTCTTTGAGCGCCACGCTACTCCAAAATACCTCCAAGTTCTTTTGCGTAGATAATGTCTTCGTGAGTAACTTTATAATCTATGAGGTCTTTTTTGTTGAACCAGTGTGGAATCTCCATATTGGCTTCTTCAATTGAGCCGGAAGCGTGGATTAAATTGCGGACAGCCCTATCATCCTCATCGGACATTACGTATGAGTCCACGACAAAATCCCCGCGAATTGTTCCGACAAGCGCCGAACGCGGTTCTGTCCCGCCTGTAACCTTGCGGACGAGTTCTACCGCGTGAGCACCTTCCCACGCCATCACTATCACAGGCCCTGCGGTCATGTATTTCTTGAGATTTTTCAGAATGGCAGCAGTAATCGCAAGCGGGTCTTCCGACGGCGGTTTCAGTCCCTTGTCGCGATAACTTTTTATGGTCTTCTCGCCAGTCACGCGCCGCCAATTTGGGTCAAGAGTGTAATGGCCCTCTATTTGTTCAACGGTAGGCACAACCATCTTTAAGCCGACCAGTTTGAGACCTAGCCGTTCATAGCGCAACATTATTTCGCCGATGAGCGAGCGCTGGATTCCGTCAGGCTTGATGATTACAAGCGTCCGTTCCTTTTTGTGGTGCATAAGGTGAATCAGTTTCTTGTATTTCGTATATGGATAAGTATAGTACAAAAAAGTAAAAATCCCTACCGTTGAAGCCACTCGAAAAATCCGGATTTTCCCAACTTAAGCGAAGAAACCCAGTGATTTTTAACGGTTTGAGTGATTCCTCCGTTAAAAATCACTGGGTTTCTGAGCGCCCTCATTGATACAAAGGAGCAGGGCCTTCCGCCGGAAACGGCGCGGGTTCGTTTTGCATCGCAAATTTCCTCCTTACCTCCGCTTCCACTTCCTCTCTGTCTTTGCCGTAGGTGAGATATGAAAGCTCTTTCAGTGCCGGAGTTTTTCCATGGTCAAATTTCGGCAGATCTTCTGTTTGTATCGTGAACGGACGCGCAGGCTTTCCACCTACAAGGAGCGAGAGGACGGCATTTCGGTTCGGGAGATTTTCCAAATCGGGCGCCGTAAACCCGGGCTCGAATTGCTTGGCAAGAAATTCGGCATCGGTGGTGCCTACGCGAAATGCCGCCTTCGTGCCAACGTTGCCAATGACGGAATCGCGGATTTTCTCATCCAACTGCGCGATGAACTGGTGCGCAATAATGAGCGACAATTTGTATTTTCGCGCCTCGGAGAGAATGGTTCCGATGGACGGGGTCGCAAAATTTTGGAATTCGTCGATGTAAAGATAAAAAACCGGCAGTTCGCTTCTCGTATCCACTCGCGAGAATGCCGCTTGCAGGAATTTGGAAACGAGGACAAGCCCCAGAAGAGCGGTGTTGCGGTCGCCCAAGCGCCCTTTTGACAGGTTCGCAAGGAAAATCTTTTTCTTATCCATTATTTCTCGGAAATCAAAAGCTGATTTCTCCTGCGCCACAATTGGGCGAATGATGTCATTTGTCAGGAAAACGTCGAACTTGCTCGTGATGTATGGGGCGACGTTCTCGAGCGATGGGTCTCCCTGCGCGGCTTCGGCGATTTTGCGCCAGAATTGCACGATAATCGGGTTCCCGCAGTGCGCAATTTTGAGATCTCGAAATTCCCTGTCGGCAAAGACGCGCGGAATTTCAACAAAAGTGCTCCCCGTGTCCGGATCTTCAACCACAAGCTGGACTGCGTTGCGATAGTATTGCTCGAACATCGGCCCAAACGCCTCCGGCACGTCGGCATAAAGCTTGCGGAAAATTCCATATACTTCATCCACTACAAAAGTCTTCATCTCCGGTCTCGAACGGTCATATTCGAGCATATTAAGGCCCATCGGGCGCGGCGTGTACGCGGGGTCAAAATAAATTACATCGCCTACGCGCTCCGGAGGCACGGATGCAAGAATGTCTTCTATATCGTTTCCATGCGGGTCTATAAATGCAACCCCTTCTCCGTTCTTTATGTCCTGAATAATCATGTTTTTGATAAGCCCGGTTTTCCCAGTACCAGTTTGCCCTATAACATAGCAGTGGCGCAGGCGGTCGGAAGCCGAGAAGTGCACAGCAGTCTCTGTAGCTCCATAGCGATTGATGCCGATGGTTATTCCCTCGGCTCCAGACGCTTCGACTGGAGCGGGCGCTTGTTTGGCAAAGGTTCTCTTCAACTCGCGCGAGGTCGTTACCCGTTCGGCCGTAAAGTGGAAAATAGTCGTCAATTCCGCTAAGCTCAAAGGAATCGCCGACCCTGCATCAAACGTGCGGTAAATAAAGTCCTGTAGGAATTTCTTGAGACCCCAGTTCCCCACCTCCTTGAATACGAGGCGGTTGCCCCTCGGGTCGTCGTATTGATTGAACGGCGCCGTCAAATTGTTCAAGAGCTCGTTTGCGCGTTTCTTGTCTGGCGCGGAAGCGGCAAGACGTATGACAACGGGGGCAATGCGGCTTTTCACTTTGCGTCCAAGCTCTTCTGCCGACACTTGGTCGGACGCGTGACGAAATTCCTTCTCGGTATCCTCAATTACTCTCTTTGGCATGAATATGGACTTGGTAACTTCATATACGATATCTCCCAGCAAGGTCTCCGGAACTCTAAGGGCTCTCCCAATCGTCCTTCCCTTTTCGAGATAACGGAGGATTTTCTTGTAATACTTATTGTATCTGTCGCCCTCATTGCCTACGACAAATTGGAGCGCGGCACCCTCTCCATGTTTTGCGATTTTTGCAAAAGCGGCAAGAAGAACGTTCATCGGGTCGTGTTCGAACATTTCGTATGTCTTCAGAGGAAAGGCCGGATGAATGGCGAAACCGGCAACGGCGCCCGAGCTCTCTCCTTCAGGGTTGAAGATGTTGTAGTCGCCGCGACATTCAGAAATCCGCGCGTTTGGGAAAACGGACGAAATAAGGCGCTCCGCGAGCGTCTGTTTTATTCGGGGAACCGCCAAGTAAAGAAGCGCTTCTTCTGTCCCGCCGGCAACCGCCATTTCAAGAGAAAACCCCTCGTGCGGAGTGATAAGAGACAAAAGCCCCGCATATAATTGTTCCGATGACGAAAGTATTTGCTCCAGCTTCATCTGTCCCTGCTCTTTTTCTTTTCCTCCGTGCGCCTGCGGATGAATCTCAAAAAGAACCATGTGCAGCGCGCGCTTCACTTTCTCCGGGAGCGGAAATCCTTTTTCCGGCAATCCTTCCGCGATGTAGCGGACAAGCACGCGATGAAAGTCGTCTTCAAGATGAACATTTTTCAGGCGAGAACACACGGAGAGCGCGTTCCTAATGCCACGTTCCGCAACAATCTTTAAGAGTCCGTCCATCTGCGCGTCGTCCTTTTCCGGCTCGAGCTTGAGCACATGCCGCATTGTCTCGTGCTCGGGCATCACGACGGTCTCGTGAATTATTGTCGCTGAAGGAATATTGGCGTATTCCGCGATTTCCCGCCTGGCAATTCGGTCGCTTTCAACTCTATTTTTCGGAGTATCTAGCTCTCTTTCTTTTTCGATTACTCGCTGCCGCAAATAGGCCAATTCCTCCTCTGGAGATTTGAACTTTTCGGGTGCACGCTCCGCGCCGTGATAAGGTACGCGCTCCATGTCCGTATGTACGGGAGGCATACAAAAAGTATATCACTTCCTAACCTAATATTTTCGCACCAATGTCGCGGCGGAAGTATTTTCCCTCAAAATGTATGCACTCAACGGCTTCGTATGCTCGCGCAAGCGCAATTTGGAGAGTGTCGCCCACGGCAGATACTCCTAGTACGCGCCCTCCCGCCGTAATCAAGGACTCCCCTTGATTTGAGGTGCCAGAGTGAAATACGACAATGCCTTGGACCTTCTCTGCCTCCTCTATACCGCTTATCGGAAATCCTTTTTTGTACGCATCCGGGTAACCGCCGGAAGCGAGAACGATATTTACCGCAAACCCTGAATTCCACTCAAGTTTTGTCCCGGCAAGTCCGCCAGCTGGCGGAGCGTCAACACATGCTTCCAGAAGCTCCAAAAGGTCTGATTTCAAAAGACGCATATAAACCTGGCATTCCGGATCGCCAAACCGCGCGTTGAACTCCAAAACTTTCGGGCCTTTTGTGGTCATCTTAAGGCCTGGATATAGAATGCCCAGGAACGGAGTGCCACGCTCGTAAAGCGCATCAAGTGTCGGGCGCACGACGCGCGCTTCAATGTCTTTCAGAATATCGGCTCCTACCCATGGCACTGGCGCAATCGCGCCCATGCCTCCGGTATTTTTTCCCGTATCATTTTCGCCTACCTGCTTATGGTCTTGCGACGGAGGAAACAATACGAAATCTTTTCCGTCAGCGAGCGCGTGAATCGAGATTTCCTGTCCATCGAGACATTCCTCAACGACGACCTCATCTCCAGACTCCTTGAAAACGCGCTTTACCATTATTTCCTCAAGCGCGGATTCGGCTTCCTCAAGTGTCATGCATACGTAAACTCCTTTTCCGAATGAAAGCCCGCTCGCTTTGATGACGATGGGCGCCCCGCGCTCGCGGACGTGCGCGAGAGCGTCGTCGTGATTGGAAAATATCTCGAATTCAGCGGTCGGCACGCCTGCCCCTCTCATCAATTTCTTAGCGAACGCTTTTGACCCTTCAATGTGCGCCGCCGCTTTAGATGGCCCCCACGCGCGCAACCCATGCTGTTTAAAGAAATCAACGATGCCTTCTCCTAGAGGATTGTCGGGGCCGACAACTGTGAGAGCGACATCCTTTTCCTTCGCGAATTTCGCGAGGTTCTCAAAATCCATCGCGTCTATCGGCACATTTTCGCCAACCAATCGCATCCCGCCATTTCCGGGAGCAATATAGAGCTTGCCGACGCGAGGCGACTGCGCGAGCTTCCACGCAAGCGCGTGTTCCCGGCCTCCGTTCCCAATAACTAATACATTAGTTGCCATATTTTACTATTGGGTTAAAATCTCCGGTCCGTTTTTTGTGACGATAATTGTGTGCTCAAAATGCGCAGTGCGAGAACCGTCTTTGGTGCGGTAGGAGTGGCCGTCTTTGTCTACATAAAGGTCGCCCGAACCAAGCGTCATCATAGGCTCAATCGCAATCACTAAACCTTCTTCAAGCTTCGCCCCCGTGCCCGGAGCGCCGAAATTCGGCACATGCGGTTCTTCGTGAACTTTAAGACCAACGCCGTGGCCGGAAAGATTTCGCGGAAACCCAAAGCCGTATTTTTTTGCTACACGCTCTACCGCGTACCCGATGTCTCCGGTGGTGTTCCCGATTTTTGCCGCCGCGATTCCAGCTGAAATCGCCTCACTCGTTCCTTTCAGCAAATGTTCGTCTTCCGGATTGTGTTTTGCGCCGGCAATCACAGTCGTTGCGTGGTCGGTAAAAAATCCTCCGTGCTTTATTCCGAAATCTAGACAGACGACATCCCCCTCTTCAATCGGCTTGTCGCTCTCGCTCGCGGGAGAATGTACTATGACGTCATTGACCGATACGCATAGTCCCGAGGGAAACGGCGCGTCATTTTTTCTGCTGACGTATCCATAAAAAGCGAGTTCGTCGCCATCGTTTTTCACCATTTCGCGCGCCTTCTGCTCAAGCTCTTTCGGCGTAATTCCCGGTTTAACCATTTCACGCAAAACTCTCAAATGCTTCGCGAGCCGGCGTCCTCCCTCGCGCAATGCCGATATTTCTTTTTCTGTTCTTGCAATCATATTAGGAATCGTTGAGCTGGTGTGAGCATGGCGAGCATGAGCTTACGAGTCCTTATACCTAGCACCATTTTGGTATCCGTACTCATACACACATGACACGACCTTGTTGAGACGGTCTCAACGGTATCTGGCAGTCAAGTGAAAGTTGCGGGATGCCAAAATGGTGCTGGGTCGTGAAAAACATATTCGCTTCGCTCATTTTTTTAGCCCAAGGGCAACGAGAATACTTTTATGAATAGTCGCGACATCCGGTTCGCCGTCAATCTCATGGACAACGCGACCGCGTTGCTTAAGAAGTTCTAGTTGCGGCAGGACATCGGTCTTTGTCCACGCAAGGCGTCTGCGAATTCCTTCCTCCGTATCATCATTGCGACCGCGACTCATAAGCCGCTTCACTGCCGTATCATCCGAAATAACAAGGTTGATTATTTGCAAATCATCCCGCTTGAAGAACTGCATCATGTCGTCGAAACCCCGGGTCTGGTCGTCTCCGCGGGCAAGGCCGTCCGCGATAATGTGTTCCTCGCCCGTGAGATTTTCCACGAGCAATTTCGTCTGGAGATAAATGGCCATGAAGTCATAAATGCGGATTCCATTGTCAATAATTTCACCGGTTAATTTGCCCGCGTACGTGCCAGTATCCCGCAATTTGCGCAGTTCGTGTCCCATATCGATGCGAATTACCTTGCGGTCAGACTTGGACTTCAGGTAATCAACGAGCATTTGCACCTGCGTGCCCTTGCCCGCGCCCTGCGAACCAAAAAATAAAACTGTGAGAGGTTGCATAGATTCGTTGATTAGTTGATTGGTTAACTAGTTGATTAGTTTTGAAGCTTTGACTTTCGGGCAATGATTTTTACTAATAAACGTATCAACTAATAAACTAAGAACTAAGAGTATATCCCTCCTTCTTAATAATCGCCACGACTTGCCTCACTGCCTCGTTCAATTTTCCGTCCGCGTTCACCACCTTGTAGTCGTAAAAAGATTCCTCGTCCCGTATCTCGGCCTCGGCGTTTGCCCGGCGTTTTGCTATATCCGAGCCTGAAAGTTCCGGGTTTCGTTCTCGAATGCGCCGCTCAATGGCGTCAATGCTCTCTGGAACTATGAAAATCGTTACCGCATTAAAATTTCCCTTGAAATACCGTGCGCCGACAATATCTGGATTAACGATAACTATTTTGTTTGAAGAAATCTTTTCATTCAAGTCCCGCGCGTATGTTCCGTAATACGTGTTTCTGTTTGAGATATACGTGGATTCAAGAATACCGCCCTGTTCCTTTTCGCGCATAAATTCTTCGTTGCTTAAAAAGTAGTAGTCAACTCCGCTTTTCTCTCCCGCGCGAGGCGCGCGGGTGGTCGCTGTAACAAGACGGCTAACCCGAGCGGGAAAACGCTTCACGATTTCGTTCGTGATTGTAGTTTCTCCGCTTCCCGAGGGACCGGCTATGACAACGACTTGTTTGGGCATAATAAAGGTAATAATAAGCTCCAAATCACAAATCCCAAATCACAAACAAATTCCAGTTTCTAGTTTTAAACATTGGAGCTTGTTTGGAACTTGGAATCTCGGGGCTTGGGATTTACTTCAATACTCCCGTATTGAAGTCTGCGCGTCAATTTTCTTCACAACGTCCAGAACGACTGAAACAACTATCAAAAGCGCGGTGCCGCCGATTGTGACCGCAGTAATGCCCGTTACTCCTTGCAATATGAGCGGTAATACCGCGAGAAATCCCAAAAACAAGGCGCCGACGAGCGTTATGCGCGTAATGATATTGCCGAGATAATCAGAAGTCGTTCCTCCAGGGCGCACACCGGGAATGAACGCGCCATTCTTCTGTAGATTTTTCGCAATCTGGTGCGGTTCGAAAGTAATCGCCGTATAGAAAAACGTGAAAAGAAACACCAAGCCAAAATAGAGTGCTCCGTACACCCATTGATTGGCTAAAACTGAAACCACCCACGATGCTCCGGTGGCGACAAGCGCTATGGAGCTTTTCGAAAGGAATGTGGCTATCATTTGCGGAAACAATAAAATTGATAGCGCAAAAATTATCGGCATCACCCCCGCCTGATTGACGCGGAGAGGCAAGTAGGTCGAGATTCCGCCCAAAACCTTTGTCCCGCGGACTCGGCGCGCGTAAGTTACAGGTATTGGCCTCTCCGCCTCTGTGACATATACGACACCGGCTGTAATTATTATTGCTACAGCGGCAAACCCCATGTACGCCGGCAGTTGAGAAATGTCGAAACTGAAAACAAATCGCGATATGGCGCCCGGAATGGCCGCGACTATGCCGGCAAAAATCAAAAGCGATACGCCATTCCCGACTCCAAACTCTGTTATCAGCTCTCCAATCCACATCAGAAGAAGGGCTCCAGCTGCAATCACCATGACATTTGTGAGCGTCCCGAGAAAATCCATTGTGGGCACAGTGCCGCTTTGTCGCAAAAGAATGAGAAAACCGAACGCTTGAATGAGCGCGAGCGGAACCGTAAGATAGCGCGAATATTGCGTGAAGCGCATTCTGCCAGCATCGCCTTCTTCTTGGTACATAGCTTTAAGACGCGGCGAGAGTACCGACATGAGTTGCATAATAATTGAGGCTGTAATAAATGGCGCGACGCCGATCATCATGATTGAAAGATTCGAGAATCCTCCGCCGGAAAATACGTTGAGAAGACTGACAAATTGATTCTCGAGAAAACCTTGGAGCGCCAAAACATCAACGCCTGGAATAGGAATCGCGGCAAGCAGACGGAACACGACAAGAGCGCCTAAAACGAACAGAACGCGCTCGCGGAGCGTTTCGTCGGTGATGATGAGCTTAATTTTGCGAAGAAATGTGTCGA
>CAZSPA010000004.1:0-3598 GCA_964608685.1 uncultured Candidatus Saccharibacteria bacterium | reverse complement strand
GCGCATCCCTTGAAATTCAATTTCTTATCTATCGTCCCTCCCATTATTTTGACAGGAGGAAAGAGGGGGCCGCGCGCGCGAATAATCCTTTTCTCATTCAGTATTTTCGGAGTAACCTCCGCCCCTTCTGCAAAGAGTTTTGCCAAGACCGTCAGTGAAACGGGAATTGCATCTTTCCGCGACGGGTTTACCGTGCGGCCGCGATTTTTGCCGTACCCGCGGCGTTTCGGCAATTTTTTGATTATGTCCCGCATTTCGGGCCGAATCTTGTGGCCCGCGCGCGCTGTCTGCCCTTTGCCTCCGCGTCCAGACTGCTTGCCTCGCGTCGATGACTGCCCGCGCCCGACCCTGCGATACGAACGCTTAAAACCGGATGGGCGCTTTAGAGTGTTGAGTTGCATGTTAGAGATTCTTAACGAATGATAATGAGTTTAGAAGCTCTTACATCCAGCACCAATTTTGAGCTCCAGCAGTCTGTGCTGATGAATTCTGACTGTGGTTGGGTACGATAGTGTTGCATATTTTTTCTAAGTTTCAAAATTGGTGCTGGATAAGTAAAATATAGTCGCTACGCTCGTTATTTTACTTATTTCGAAACGGCTCTAAGCGCCTCCATCGTTGCGCGAGCGTTGTTAAGCGAGTTCTTGCTTCGAGAAAGAAGTTTTGCTGTGACATCCGAAATTCCAGCCAGCTCCAATACGGCCCGCACCGATGAACCAGCGACAAGACCGCGGCCGGGGCTCGGCCTAATTTCCACAACTGACGCGCAGTACTTCGCCTCCACGTTGCGCGGGATGCTTCTTGTTTTCGTTAGGTTTATTGTGAGCATTCCGCGTTTCGCGTGCCTGGTCGCTTTTTCAATCGCGAGCGCGGTGTCGGCGGCTTTTCCCAAACCGACTCCGACGCGCCCTTTCTTGTCGCCTATTACAATCGCCACGCTGAAATTAAAACGGCGGCCTCCTGCCATGACGCGGGCAACGCGGCGGATGCCTATGAGCTTCTGCGCGAATTCGCTTCTGCGCTCATCGCGGTCTTTTCGGGGGCCCCGAGTCAGGCGACCTCTTCCCACGCGGTCGCGGTCTCCACCTCGGCGCGGAAATGTTTTCTTCTCCGGCTCTTTCATGCTAGCCGGCAATGCGGCTTCATCAACCGGAAGGAGGACCACTTCCGGAACAACGACCTCCTCCACCTCGTCAATTATTATTTTTGGTTCAGCAGTCATAATATGTGCCAATCTACGAATTTACTCCAATCTGCAAATAACTACAAATGTAAGATGCGCAATATTCGCAGCCATTCGTAGTATTCGCATCATTTGTATGTTGGGACTTCATATTTAGAACTCAAGACCTGCGGCGCGAGCGGCATCCGCGAACGCCTTTATCATCCCCTGATATTGGAATCCGCCTCGGTCAAATACTACCGCCTTGACCCCCTTTTTATGCGCGAGCTTCACCAACGCTCCGGCAGAAGCTTCCGCGCGCTCGCGAGGGGTCTTCCCCTTCGCATCAGCGGATGAAATGGCGGCAATAGTGGTTCCCTTTTCGTCATCAATCAGCTGAGCGATAAGCCGAGTGTTTGATTTGTACACGGAAAGCCGCGGACGCTGTGCTGTCCCGATTACTTTGGCCCGTACGCGACGGTGCCTCCGAGCTCTTTTATCTTGTTTATTTATAGTCATAATATTAGGATTGTCATTTTGATTTTTGAGATTTGCATTTTGATTTTCTTCATCATGCCGCGGCGGTTGTTACCTTCTTGCCCTGTTTCTTGCGCACGACCTCTCCTTCGTACCGGATACCCTTGCCTTTGTACGGTTCCGGCTTCTTGAGAGCGCGTACAGAGGACGCGAACTGTCCAACCTGTTCCTTATCGATGCCTGTGATGGTGATTGTATTTTTCTCAACCGTGACATGGAGACCTTCCGGAATTGCGACTTTAACAGGGTGCGAGAAACCTATGGAAAGCGAGAGAGTTTTCCCCGAAAGTTCCGCCCTGAACCCGATTCCTTCTATCTGAAGTTTCTTTACAAACGGCTGCGCGACGCCGTGGATCATGTTGCGGACATGCGCGGCGTAAGTGCCCCACAGCGAAAGAGCTAGGCGCGATTGCGAAGTCGGCGTTACAGAAACAGAACCGTTTTGAACCGCGATAGAAACCTCCGAGTTAAATCGGCGATTGAGAGAACCCCCTTTGCCTTTGACGGTTACTGTGCCGTCAGCTACGGAAATTTCCGTACCGGCTGGAATCGCAATTAATTTTTTTCCTGTTCTGCTCATAAATTTTATTACCAAATCTCAAAAAGCGCTTCACCGCCGACATTTTCTTTTCGCGCCTCTTTGCCAGTGAGAATTCCTTTGGGAGTTGAGAGGATGAGAGTGCCGTGCCCATAACGCACCGGCATTATCTCGCTCACACTGCGATACATGCGGCGTCCTGGCTTTGAAATTCGCTTCACACCCTGAATTACATGGATTCCCTCGCTGTCGTATTTTAGAACCACGTCCAAGGTTTTGCGAACTTTCTTTCCCTTTTTATCTATAGATTTGATATATCCCGCGTCTTTGAGCTTCTCGGCGACCGCCATTTTGAGAGCAGAAAAAGGCACAGAGACCGTTTCTTTCTTAACGGCCCCGGCATTCTTGAGACGGATTATGAAGTCACCGATAGTGTCTGATGTCATGAAAAATAGTTAGTAGTTAGTAGAAAGTAGTCAGTAGTAAATTTCAATTACCAAGAAGACTTCTTTATACCAGGAATGTTGCCTTCAAGCGCTTCTTCTCGGAAGCAGATGCGGCAAAGGTTGAAATCGCGAAGGAATCCGCGCGGGCGGCCGCACTTGAAACAGCGCCGGATTACCCGGCTCTTGAATTTCGGCGGTCTTTGCGCCTTAACAATCATTGATTTTTTGGCCATAGTTTCACTTTGTGTGGCCGCGTAAGGAGAAGCTGGAAGCCCTTGCATCCAGCGCTTGCGCAGCCGGATTACGGAAGCTTCTTCGCGTGACCCTGTTCTTCGTCCAACCTGTGGTTGAAAAACAAAGCCCCCAACGAGGCAGGGGAAATATACGCGAAGTGAACGGCAAAGTCAACAGCAAGTCCAACAAATGAGGCCTTTCCCAAAAGTTTCTTTAACTCCTTAAGTACATATATTTTCTAAGGCTGTCTGTCACGGATACGCGCTCTTATTCTTTGCATAATATTCGTATCTTCCTCATTTTGTTCGGCTGGCCGCTCAAACTCCGCTGTAAGTTTAGCTATGGCAGCAGAAGACCTTTGATTTTTCAATATGTCAAAGAACTTTCCGAGCATTCCAAACCATTCTTCTGCCTCATTTCCATCCATTGCCTCTTTAGTGCCAATGCGAAGATATGCTTGGCCGCGACGATTGTGACCTGATGTGCATTCTTTTCCCAATAACTTGTAACTGTACATGATTTGGTTGTAAGCATTGTATTCCTCTTTAATATCGCCAATTTCTTTAAGAAGATCAATGTCATCCTGAGATAAATCTGCAACTTCTATTGCGTTGGAACGGGAGTCGGACTGTAGTCTTTCTTGGAATGTTGGCGGATTTTTCTCGACATCCTTCTCCCGGC
>CAZSPA010000003.1:4102-14594 GCA_964608685.1 uncultured Candidatus Saccharibacteria bacterium | reverse complement strand
ATAGAGAATCATCGCTTTGCACCACTACCACAACCAACCAACCACAACCAACGCAATTACATTTAATGCGGGCGGTTGTTCGCGCGATGGATTTCTAGAGTGCCGTTAACTTTCGGTGCCTGAAGAACCCTCCTTTTTCGGAATTTATTTAATATCGTCGAGGTCTTGCAATGCTTTATCAAGATTATCGTTAGTGTCGAACGAAGCGGCAGGAAATTGCGCCACAGCGCCGGTTGATGAAGTTTGGTTTGAATTGGAAGTTTCTTTTGTTGCTCTAAAATTAAATAAATACAGCAGCATCGCCAGAAGAGCGATGATAATTATTATTAAATAGAAGCGCTTGGTAGCCATACTATTGTACGTTGTTTTTGACTTGATTGACGAATCGCAGCCAAGACGCGCGAACGTCTAAAACAATTTGCCGAAGCGACTCCGTAGTTGTCGCCATGTTAAATTCTTGTTTCTTGCCCTCTATAGCGGCTTCCAAATCTGCGACCGCATTTATATCCGCTCCGCGGCTTACAAGCTCTTCCGCGCGCTCGTTAAGGTCGTAAAAACGGAATTTTATCATATATAAAACCTTCTCGCGCGCATTTTGTTTGCATTCCGCAGATTGTGTTCCCGCGCATGCCGCGAGTTCTTCGGCGACAGAGTCCTTGAGACCCAATACATTTCTTGCGCACGCGAAACGCCCTTCTCCGGCTGGAATATTCCAACACGGAGTGTACGCTTTGTAGCGAACTATGCACTCTTGGCGCTCCTTCCCATCAGACATGGCGCGGCACTCTTCCGGCAAGTATTGCAGTTTTAGTTCTTGAGCGACACCGGCCGGCGCGAGATTGAGACGGCAAGAAATACGGTCATGAAGAGCGGCCTTATTCGCGCATTGGAGATGGTCGCAGGCCTTCGTGGTCGAGGGCGATGGAGTTGGCGACCCCGGGCATTCGTTCGCCAAACGGCACGCCCGATGCTGGAGGCCGTTTGCATCGCATGATACAGACCACGCGCCGCATTCCCACTTACTCGCAGTGCATGTTGCCGCGGGCGCGGATTTCTCTTCGGAAACAGATGGAGGAGTGGAAACTATTGGCGGCGGCGGAGGCGGCGGAGGCGGCGGAGTACATGCGCGCATCTCGTCCGGTTTCGGCGTATCAACCACCGTACAGTCAAACGAAATAGAACATTTTCGACTTTCAGACCCGGAGGCAGAGCAGGAGCTCCAGTCTGTGCAAACCCATACATCTTCCGAACACATAGGAACGCCGCCTCCGCCTCCGCCACCAGCGGCAAAGACATTGGGCGCTGAAAGAAAAACCGCGACAACAATGTACGAGAGGATGTGGAATCGTGCAGTCATGGAATGCATAAGTATACACCGAGTACTCAAAAGTCTATACGGCCAGTTTCTTCATTCTGTTCCCGCAACTTATAGAATGTGCGATATGAAAGTTGTTTCTCTATGCGCTTATTCGCGCCTGCCTGCCGAAGCTTCAGCGTAGGCAGGCGAATAAGCAAATATAAGAACCAAAATCTAACTTAAAATATTGGTTGTTATTTTGTTATTGCCGCAGGCCGAGGCCGGTGCGGATGAGATACCAATTAATACCGACGAGAAGGATTATTAACAACAACAAGACACCTATACTTAAAGAGAGGGAAATGTCCGAAATCCCCATAAAACCGTCTCGAAATCCGTTAATCAGATAGAAAATTGGGTCTGCATAGGTTAGTTTTTGCCACAGTGGTGGGAGCGCTTGCGCGGAATAAAAGACGCCGCCGAGGTAGACAAGAGGTGTTAGAACAAAGGTGGGGACAATGGTGATTCCGTCAAAGCTTTTGGCGTAAATGCCGTTCACGAGTCCGGCGAGAGAGAATAACAGTGAAGAAAGTATTAGAAACAATAAAATTATAAATGGATGTGTCATTGGGAGCGGAGAGAAAAAAGCAGAAACGATTATTACAAGCGCACCGATGACGATTCCTCGCACCATTCCTCCAGCCACATAGCCGGAAATTATGACCCACGGCGGGGTCGGGGAGACAAGGATTTCGTCGATATTGCGCGCGAAAAATTTCGCTTGGAAGAATGTCGTTGCCACATTGGAGAAAGAGTTTGTTACAACAGCGAGCATCACAAGGCCTGGAACCACGAAAGTTATATACGGATGCCCGCCAATTTCTCCGATTCGTTCGCCCAAAATCTTTCCGAAGACGAGGAAGTAGAGAACCGATGTTATAATAGACGGCAGAAATGTCTGCGGCCAGATGCGGAAAATGCGCACGACATCCTTGCGGACAATAGTGTAGAAAGATGTGAACATTTGGGAGGGGTTCATAGCGTATAGCGTTCAGCGATTAGCGTTTAGTTCAAGCTTCTTAATCACGGTTGATAGCATTTTCTGGACTTCAAGTAACAATTCTTTGGACTTATCATAGTTAATACGTTTGTGCGCGGACTGCGCAATTAGAATTTGCGTCTCAAGTTCGGCGGCAGAGCCATCAGCGATGCGTAAAAAGTGGAGGAAATCTTTCTTTGTGCTCCGCCGGTGACCCTCCGCAATATTTGATGGAATGGAAACAGCTGAACGGCACATCTGACTTTGGAGTCCAAATAATTCGCGCGGCGGGAATTCACTTGTTCTGGCATATATTTCTTTTGCGAGCTCAACAGCCCTTTGCCAGACAATCAGTTCTTTAAATGACTTGATGTACATATCTCTATACGCTATTCGCTAAACGTTGTTTTTTGCAGTCAGCTGCAAAAATACCTCTTCTAATCTTCCACCGCGATAGCCGCGTTTTTGCGCCGTGTCCTCATTGTGCAGGGCAAGAACCTCTTCCATAGTTCCGGAAGCAACTATCGCGCCTTTGTGGATTATTGCGACATGCTTGCAAAGCTGCTCTGCTTCTTCCAAATAATGTGTCGTTAGAAGAATTGTCACGCCTTTTGCCGTCAGCGTCTTCAAATACGTCCACATCTCACGCCGCAGTTCCACATCCACGCCCGCGGTCGGCTCGTCCAACACGAGAAACTTCGGCTTGTGAATGAGCGCGCGGGCAATCAAAAGCCGCCGCTTCATTCCGCCGGAGAGCGACCATCCCGTCTTGTCTCTCTTGTCATAAATGCCGAGGTCTTTTAGCAATTGCTCCGCGTAGGGAATCGCTACGCGGCGGGGAATGCCGTAGTAGCCGCCTTGATTGACGACAACGTCTATGCACTTCTCAAACGGATTGAAATTGATTTCTTGCGGGACGACGCCGATTTTCGCGCGCGCTTTTTCCGGCTCTTTTTCGATATCGTGTCCGAATACGGCAACGCCCCCGCTAGTCTTATTTACCAACCCCGTTACCACGCCGATTATCGTTGTTTTACCAGCACCATTGGGCCCCAAGAGCGCGAAGAAATCGCCCGCAGGAACAGAAAGAGAGATGCCTTTTAAGGCCTCCGTGCCGCTCGCGTATGTCTTTAACAAATCCTTTATCGCAAGCGCGGGCTCTGCTGTGCTCATTTTTAAATTAGCCATCACGGGAATCTTTGTCCTAAATTTTGCGCAGAGGAAGCTCGCCTATGAAGTCGCGCTTGCCGATATTGACGCCGTTCTTGCGCAAAATTGAATACGCGGTCGTAATATGAAAATAGAAGTTTGGAAGCGCATACTGTATGACATATTCAAACCCAGTCAGAAATTTATCTTCGTGGTATGGCATCACAATTCTCTCCTCTTCTTTGTCTATGATTTGCTCGGGCGAAATAGTTTTTAGGAATTCCAATGTTTTTTCAATGCGCGCTATCAGCTCCATATCTGTTTTTTCCGTGTCCTCATACTTTGGGATTTCAATGCCCGCGAGGCGGCATGCGGTTCCCTTGGCGTTGTCCGATGCAATCTGTACCTGACGAATAAAGTTGAATTGGTCAAATACAAGACGGTCGTTCATAAGCGCTTCCAAGTGTTTGGACGCGGGATGCCGTTCCGTTCCTTTTGTCTCGGCGTGCGCGGCGGCTTTGCCGATAAGCAAAGAAAGATTCTTGAGCGCCCGCATCATCGGCGGAATGGTAATTGTGTAGAGATTTGTTTTTTGCATATTTCTTACAGTATATGAGTTTTCCCTGCATCCGCAAACTGCACTGATCGAAATGCTCTCATATTCCTATTTTGTGCGGTCGCACAAAATAGGAATATCTTAGTCAACTGTTTTCCCAGTAGATTGCAGATGCAGAAATGTAATCTGCGACTCGTTTTTCAGCTTCTGCCGCGAATTTGAGCGTGATTTGTTCTCGTTCGCTCTCGGGGCTACCTTTTTTGAGCCACGATTCTAAAATATCAATTTGCTTGGGATTAGAAAGCGCGAGGCGCTGACCTTTGGCGGCGGCGCGCAGAAGCGTCGGCCCGCCGATGTCGGTCTTTTCCCAGACGCTCTCCGGCGTCGTCTGCGGATTCGTTATTTCTTTTTCTGTCGGGTATAGATTCACATACACCAAGTCAATATTGGGAATGTTCAGCCGTTCAAGCTCGGCAAAATCTTTTTCCGTTGCGGCTAGAAGCCCCGCGTAAATTTCGCGCGAGAGCGTGACGACGCGATGGCCTAATATTGGTGGCCCGACCATTTCCGCGACATCTTTGCAAGCGATACCGTTCTCTTTAAGAAAACTTGCGGTACCGGCCGAGCCTAGCAAATTCCAGCCGTTTTTGGCGAGCAGTCGCGCAAGGCGCAACAGGGGTTCGTTCTTTTCGTACGATGTTAGAAGCGCGGTCCTTACCATTTATGTATTTTAACACAACAAGCACTTATTGCTTTGCAGAGTCCTTTTTCAGAAGGGAAATTGCTTCCTTAACCGTTGTCATAAATTGAGCAGGGAAGATGATGGTGGAATTCTTTTCCACGGAAATTTCCGCCATAGTTTGGAGCGTGCGCAACTGCAGGGCAACAGGGTGTTTAGTGATTATGTCCGCGGCCTCGCCCAATTTGACGGCCGCCTGGAACTCGCCTTGTGCGGCGACAATTTTCGCTCTGCGTTCCCTTTCGGCCTCCGCCTCTTTCGCCATCGCTCTTTGCATGTTGTCGGGGAGCGCTATATCTTTTATCTCAACGACTGGTACTTCCGCGCCCCACGGGCTTGTATGAGCGTCAATAACGTCCTTAATCTGCTTGTTTATCATCGTTCTTTCCGTAAGCAGTTGGTCCAGGCTGAATTGCCCGACCACATTGCGTATCGTCGTCTGGCTGATTTGGTTCGTGGCCTCATACACATCCTCAATCGCGATGACTGCCTTTTCGGGGTCCGTAACGCGGTAGTATGCGACGGCGGTCACGTCTATGGAAACATTGTCTTTTGTAATTATTTTCTGCGAAGCGATTTGCATAGTGACGATGCGCAGAGACACGCGGACCATTGATTGGAACGGCACAAAAATCAACTGAAGACCCGGCTCTTTCACGCCGGTGAATTTTCCAAGCAGAAACACGACACCGCGCTCGTATTGCCGAATGATGCGGATGGAAATTAACAGGTAAAAGACTGCCAGAGCAAGCGCGTATTCCATATGGGAAACATTATTCCACGCAGTGGGTGCGATAGCAACTTCAGACCCGTACATTGGACTTTGGCATAGTATTTTGGGTATTTCTAGGTCTTCCGCACTCTTAAAATAGGGAGTGGATAACTTTGTGGCGCTCATTGCGCTTATAGCCCATACTTTTAGGACGAAATTGGTCGACTTACTAACTATAATAATTAATACAATATGAAATTACACAATATCGCATTCATTCTTCTCATCGTCGGGGGTCTGAACTGGGGTCTTGCCGGACTCGGCGGCTTTTTCGCGAGTAACTGGAATGTGGTCAACTTGATTCTCGGTTCTTGGCCGGTGGTCGAGTGGCTAGTCTATGTTCTCGTTGGTCTTGCGGCTGTATACGAAGTTGCCACGCACAAAGGGAACTGCAAATCCTGCAATGCGGGAGCGGCGATGTGAAAGCCTGGCTTGGTTTTCAAACGGACCGCCTGTGGGCGGTCTGTTTTTTTGTTATCCAATTACTAGGTTATAAATCAGCCACACATTTAGCGCGGCGATTCCGGCCGCTAAAAAGTAAGCGGTCGTTTTTAGCCAAGGTTTGTTCACAAAAACGCCCATTTTTCCTTTGTCGCTTGTAAACATAACGAGAGGAATAACGGCGAACGGCAACTGAATGCTCAACACCACCTGGCTCAAAATGAGGAGCCGCCCTACTCCAAAGTCGCTAAAAAATAGAATAACGGCAAGCGCCGGAATTATTGCAAGCAGTCTCGTGCTCATTCTGCGCAGCCACGGACGCATTTTCATGTGAAGGAAACCCTCCATGATTATCTGGCCGGTCAATGTTCCCGTGAGAGTTGAATTCTGGCCTGAAGCGAGAAGCGCCAAAGCGAAGACTATGCTTGCGGCAGATGTGCCCAAAAGCGGAGTCAGAAGCTCGTACGCCTTATTAATGTCCGCGACATCCGAATATCCGGAAAAATGGAAGACGGAAGCCGACATTATAAGAATTGCCGCATTCACGAAAAACGCTCCCATGAGCGCAATTACAGTATCAATTGTCGCGAATTTAACCGCCTCATTCTTACCTCTAAGGTCGCGCGCATATTGGCGCGTTTGAACGACGGAAGAATGCAGAAACAAATTATGAGGCATCACTGTCGCGCCGATGATGCCGAGCGCGATATAGAGCATCTCCTTGTCGGAGAATATGGCGGCGGTCGGAATAAAACCGGCGAGAAGCGAGGCGATTTCTGGACGCGAAAGAATAAGTTCCAATCCAAATGCGACAACGATTGTTCCGATAAGCGCAATGATTAGGGCCTCCAAATAGCGAAACCCTTTCTTCTGGAGCATTAAAATAATGAGAACGTCCGCCGCAGTAATGACGACCCCGATAGCGAGCGGGATGTTGAAGAGGAGATTGAGGGCGATTGCAGAGCCGATGACTTCCGCGAGGTCGCAGGCGATTATCATAATCTCGGCCATTAGCCACAGACTAATACGCACCGGCTTTGAGTAGCTGTCTCGGCAGATTTGCGCCAAGTCCTTGCCGGTTGCGACGCCGAGCTTGAGCGCCAAGTGCTGGAGAATTATTGCCACTATGTTTGAGAGGAGAATTACGAAAAGCAGGGAATAGCCGAATTTTGCCCCGCCCGCGAGGTCGGTCGCCCAGTTGCCCGGGTCCATATAGCCGACTGCGACCAGGTACCCGGGGCCGGAAAACGCTAGAAGCTTTCGCAAGAACGATGCCCCCGCAGGTACGGGAACAGAGCTGTGGACCTCCGACAAGCTTTTCTGCTCTTCTTCAATAAATGCGCCTGCCATAATTACTTAAATTGCGGAATTTGCATCCCATGCGGGTCGCACTTTGGGTTTCCTAGAAAACGCTTTAACCCAAAACTAAAAATCCGGTAAAATACATGATAAGTAATCCGGCCATAAACCCCGCCACATTGGTCATCGTAAATATGGAAGACCATCGTTCCTTCGCCATATAATGGAGGATATCAAAAGTAATATCAAAGATAGCCCCGGAACCGATGGCCAGGAAGAGTACGCCGTAAATCGGCGAGTAAGCGAACCCGCCGATTAAACTTCCAAGAATTGTAGGTGCGCCGGCCAAAAGCCCCATTAATAAAAGATGTCCCCAAAATCTTTTAATCTTAACCTCGCCATGAGTTAACGGAGAAACAATCGCCAGCCCTTCGGTCACATTATGTATCATAAAACCAATGACAAGCGTGGCGCCCAAGGCAACTTCGCCCAGCGCGTAAGCGCTACCGATGGCAAGGCCCTCTCCCAAATTGTGCAGGCCAATGCCAAGGGCAATCAAATATGCCCAAACTAAAGCCCTAATATGGCTGTCACTATTAGCCATATGAAACTCGGTTTTATAACTAACGGCGCCTAAAGTTAAAATAGCCGAAATGAAACCGATAACGAGCAAGCCGACTCCATTAAAGGCATTGGGCAGCTTTCCTATCAATTCAATAGACTCGGCCAAAGTATCAAACCCTAAAAACAACAAAAGCCCGACGGTCAAGGACAGCAGAAATAAATATCCCTTACCTCTAAGCTTGCGCAAAAAAGGAAACCAAAGTAGCCCAATAAGAACGGGAATAACGCCCACATATAAGCCAAGCAGGACAAAAGTTTTCAAATACCTTGCGTCGACTGTCGGTGTCAAAAAAGCCACATCAACTTCTTTTTCAAAAGTAACGCCGCCGCTGGAAATCAGCGTGAATGCAATAGGGTCGCCCTCTGTCCATGGATAAGCAAGAGACACCAACCCGCTTTCCAAGGGTTTCAATGCATTGTCAGGCCGCATATCAAACTTCCAAATAATTTCATTAACCACAGCCTGGGCGATTGTCACCGACTCGGGTCCGTCGTTAAAAATCTGCAAATCAATTCGTTCAGGCGTAAAAATAACTCGCTGGATTGCCAGTTTTTCAATAGGAGGCAGTTCTGCTTTAAATACTCCTAGCGGGCCGTATTTTAAAAATCCTAAAATAAGCCCTGCCAGTAAAATCAGGGGCAATAAAAAACTTGCCCATGTTTTTAATTTTTTGTTTGAATCTATTGCCTCTGACATATGATTTAGTTGATTTAGCGAAATCATACCGCGCTATCGTCCATTGAAGCGCGGCCATTATTTGATTTTATTCCATCACCATAAACATTCCCGTCCATCCCAATTCGGAAAATTCTGTGACATGAGAATGAAACATATACATGCCGGGTTCTCTGAAGCGAATATCTAAAATAGACCGTTCGGCCTGTCCGAGCGTGATTATATCCGTGAAATTATCGGGCTCTAACTTCGTGCCAGTAGGGTATTCATTAAAGAAATTAGCATGCAAATGGAATGAATTAATCGGGTCGAACTCGAGCATGTTGCTTAAATGGACACGCACCAGCTCGCCCTGCTTAACCTTAATCGGGGCATAGTTATAAGCAAACGCTCTGGTATTCACGGCATAAATTTCGTTTGTGCCGTCAAAGTTGACATCAAAACCGTTCATTATCATTACCAACTCCTTGTCGGCTTTGGGACGGGTGTCGTTTTTTGGGTCCACTATATAAGCGCCGTATAGCCCCCTGGCTATATGCTGGGAAACTGGATAACTGTGGCAATGATAAACATGAGTGCCGTATGGTCCCGCTTTAAATTCATATTCAAAAGTTTCTCCCGGTAAAACCATGTCCTCAAAAGCAGAACCGTCCATTTCGGCGGAATGGAAACCGTGAAAATGAGCAGAATGTGGTTTTGTGCCCCCATTTGTAAGCGTTATTTTGATAGTATCACCCTCAGTGGCGCGAATGGTCGGGCCGGGCACTTGGCCGTTATAAGTCCAAGCCGGATAAAAGACACCCGGCGCAACTTCAATCTCCTTATCCTCTGTGAAAAATTTATATTCTCGGAGTAACGAGCCATTAGGCAGGAGTGTCTCCTTATAAAACCTAGCGCGCTCATCTCTAGGAAGATTATTAAAATTCCAAGTCGTTAGAAATTCTGTGGGATTAAAATCATCGCTCTCATATTCTCCGGTGGCGCCGATGCTCTCTTGAGCCGTCTGCTGTAATGCGAGATGGTCGGGCTCGCTTGCGCCGCTCTTAGTTATGAACCAATAGCCAAGAAAAATTGCAACTACAATCAGCAACGACAAAAAATGCTTTTGCATATTATTTTGCGCTTGGAATACGCATACCATGCGGGTCGTATTTTGGGTTTCCTAAAAAGCGACGCAGTTTCTTCGCGACTTCGTTGCTTATTCCATGCTCAAGCCGATTGGCTTCGGCATGTACTTTTGAGCGGGGGATATTGAGGATTGAATTTAGGAACACTTCTATAATCCGGTGCTTAAATGTTAAAGACTGCGCGATTTTGCGCCCCCGAGTCGTGAGCCGGATGGATGAATATCTGTCGGGGACTATGAGCCCGTCCCGCATCAAATCCTTCAATCTTTCCGAAACTGTGGATTTGCTCAAATGCAAGTACTTGGCCGTCTCGGTCGTGGAAGCGTACCCGTTATTCCTCTCCTGCAACCAGTGAATCGCGCGAAGATAATCCTCCCGTGTCGCGCTCAATGGTTTAATTGGCATACCCGCACACTAATTTTGCCGTCATTCTGCGCCGAAGCAATTCCAGCACAATCAGGCTTTCTTATAATCGTTACGAAGTTGCATGAAGTGATTTGATTCATAAGAGGCAACGGCAAATTTAGTGTTCGAGCATAATGTTCGTATACACGAACATTATCAAATGCATTAAACGATGTCAAACTCTTGTAGACATGTCAAGGTGTCACCTTGACATACGGAGTTTGGTTGAACGTGCAATCTGTGTTATCCATATTGAAGTAAATAGGAGGATGCCATGAACCAAATACGTGTTTTGGTGGTGGAAGGCGATTCCACCACACAAAAAATAGAAGCCCGTCTTCTGAATGACGGTCACAGAGTAGTGATAA
>CAZSPA010000003.1:0-4081 GCA_964608685.1 uncultured Candidatus Saccharibacteria bacterium | reverse complement strand
CGGCTCTCAATGACCTTAGAAGGGGAGAAAGATTTGACGCCGTGGTAATAGGCGTCAACCCGTTCGGGATGACGAGGCCACAACTTCTCGACGCGATAGAAATAGAAAGCGACGAGAAGTTGAAAGGGGTACCAATCATTCTGTGCGAGTCTCCCTCGCCTTAGCCGTCCGAAAGGGAAGAGGGCTCACAGCCACTTTTTTATCGGACGGTTTCTTTTTTAATGAATGCAAAAACCGCCCATCGGGCGGTTTTTGCTGAAAACCCAAAATCTATTTCTTGTTGCCCAAAATCTTGAACATACCGGTCCCGCACGATGTACAGGAACCCTTGAGCGCCCTGCGGCCGTTCTTCATCTCTATCTCCGCCGCGTCCTTAATGTCCTGCTTTGCCTTGCACTTCACGCAATATCCTTGCTCTGCCATATATTCTTACTATTAAAGGTTGTTAATCTACCTGCCTGTATTGTATACCCCTTGCGGGAAATGTGCCACAGTGGTAGTTCGTAGTACGTAGTCTGTAGTGGGGGAAGGAGCCAAGGCGAGACCTTTGGAGTGGTTCTCTAAGGTCTCATCTTGGATATTTTTCGACGTGTCATTGCGAGCGTAGCGAAGCAATCTAGGATGTGGTTGCATAATGCCGTTAATAACTTCCTGCATAGCCGTGCTTTTAAGCACCTTCATTCTTGACAGCTTGAGAGGCGGTACGTCACAAACAGGCCTCTGGATTGCTTCGCTACGCTCGCAATGACGGAATACCAGAATCGAGGGTTCCCCTTGATTCTGGTAGTTATCCACAGCTACCATTGCATTTTATATTTGAGTATGCTATCTTTATGTTAATTAAGAGCTAATTTAATATAATATGGAGGAAAAGAATGCTAAAACGAGCGGTCTTAAGAATTTCCTAGAGATTCCCTACGCCAAGCTTGAGGAGCTGAATCTAAAAGCGAAGGCGCGCGGTGAGTCGGCTTCGCAGGCGGTTTTGGAAAAGGAGTATACGGAATACCTGCGGAAGGAAAAGAGGATAAAAGCCGTAACGCTCTGTTTTACCGATATCGAGGGACGGCTCCACATGCTGGACTACGACAAGGAGTTCCTTCTTGATTCTCTTTCCAACCTTACATTTGACGGCTCTTCAATCCGAGGATTTACTCCACAGCACGAATCCGATTTGCGTCTCGAAGTTGACTGGGCGAGCATCAGGCATCTTCCGTCGGATGTGTTCGGTCCCGGCAAAGTGATTTTCTTCGCTTCGGTTCTCAATCGCGACAGGACTCCATATCATTCGGATTTTAGAAGCCAGCTCAAGCTCTACACAAGCATTCTGAAGCACAAGGAAAATTACGTCGCGCATGCCGCGTGTGAAATCGAGGGCTTCGTGGTTGACGGCATAAACGCCGAGCAGAAATATGCGGAAAACGGCGGATTCAAGCTCATCTCGTCGGGCGGCTATTTTCATTCGTTGCCGATGGACAAGCTTCGATTATTTATCGACAACTCGGCTGAAGCGCAAAGAGCAATGGGCTTCAGGAACGAGAAAGACCACCCCGAAGTGGCGCCTTCCCAATTCGAGATGAATTACTCGTATGCGGAAGTCGTGCGCGCCGCAGACAATGTACAGCTCTACAAGCTTGTTTGCCGGCAGGTGGCTAGTAATCTCGGAATGACGGCGACATTCCTCCCGAAGCCGATTACCGGCATCAACGGCTCCGGAATGCATACCAACTTCTCGATTTCCAAGAACGGCAAAAACATCTTCCATGACCCGAAAGGAGTGGACAACCTCTCCAAGCTCGCCTGGGACTTTATTTACAAGCTTCTCAATCACGCGCCGGACATTTGCCTCATCTTGAACTCATCGGTAAACAGCTACCGCCGATTGGACCCCCACTTTGAGGCGCCGAATCAGATAAAAGTTTCCGCGATTGACCGCGGGTCGATGATTCGAATTCCGATAGGGAATGAAAGAACGGCCCGCATCGAGCTTCGCTCCGTGGCGCCGGACGCTAACCCATACCTCGTCTTGTACACGATGCTAAAGACCGGGATGGAAGGGCAGAAATTACAGAAAGACAATGGCAAAAGGGAAAGAGTCCGCACGCTGCCGGACAACATAAATGACGCAATCGCGGACTTCAAGTCGAGCAAATTCATCGCCCAGATATTGAGCGAGGATAGCAAGGAAAAATTCGCGGCTTTCAAACAAGTCGCGGCAGACCGAGCGCCGAAAGCCCTTGGCGCCAAAGTCAAAGAGTCTGAAATTATTTATCATCACGAAGTAACAAATCAACTTCTATGGAACAACTTTTAACTTCTGTGGAGGTTAAACCTCCACAACCGGCGCAGGCAGGAAACGGCGGGCTCGTCAAGGCATCTTTTTGGCTTTTAGTTTTGGGCGCGCTCGTCGGCTACGGAGCGATATTTTTCGCGGGAGCGTCGTCGGGCGCGTTCGATGCTAATTCAATCAACACTGGCGATACGGCGTGGATGCTCGCATCGGCGGCGCTAGTCATGCTTATGACGCCTGCCGTCGGTTTTTTCTACGGCGGAATGGTCTCTTCGAAAAATGTCGTCTCTGTTCTAAAACAATCCGTGGTGATTTTGTCGCTCATCTCCATTCAGTGGGTGGTGATTGGATACAGCTTGGCGTTTGCACCGGACATCGGCGGCATCATCGGCAACTTGGATTTCTTCGGATTGCGCGGGGTGGGATTCGCGCCAGACCCTAATTATGCGGCGACAATTCCCGCGCTTGTGTTCATGGTCTACCAGTTGATGTTTGCTGCTATCACGCCCGCGCTTATCATCGGCGCGTTCGTTGAAAGAATTAAATTCAAGACTCTGGTCATCTTTACGCTTCTATGGGCGACTCTCGTATATGACCCGATTGCGCACTGGGTGTGGTCGCCGGATGGATGGCTGCGCGCTCTCGGCGCCTTGGACTTTGCCGGCGGAACGGTCGTTCACATGAGTGCCGGTTTCTCGGCTCTCGCGGCGGCGCTTTTAGTCGGCAGGAGGTTAAAGCAGTCCAGTCTCGGCGAGAACGCCAATAACATTCCGTTCGTTATCCTTGGTGCCGTATTGCTGTGGTTCGGATGGTTCGGCTTTAACGCGGGCTCCGCACTTTCCGCGGGAGTCCTCGCGGCGAGCGCGTTTGTCGCGACTAATATCGCAACAGCCGCCGCGGCTTTGACGTGGGTAACGCTCTCGTGGGCTCAAAATCGCAAACCGTCCGCCATGGCCGCCGCGACGGGCGCCGTGTGCGGCCTCGTCGCGATTACGCCTGCGTCCGGCTTTGTCGGGCCGGTTGCGGCTATTGCAATAGGAGTCATAGCTGGAGTCATCACTTATGTCGCTGTCTACATTCGGACCGATAAAACCAAGATTGGCGACACTCTAGCTGGCTGGGCGGGGCACGGAATCGGCGGGTTGACAGGCGCGGTTCTGACGGGTTTCTTTGCCGAGAAGATTATCAACTCTGCAGGGAACAATGGGCTTCTATTCGGGAATCCGCATCAGCTTCTTGTGCAGGTAATTGCCGTTGTCGCGGTTGGAATTTATTCTTTCCTCGCGACATGGCTCATTCTGAAAGTTCTTGCGTTCTTCAAAATGCCTCTGCGCGTCAGCGCGTCCGAGGAAGCGGAAGGTTTGGATATGGCGGTTCATGGGGAGGCGGGCTACAGACTCTAGCGTATAGCGTATAGCGTATAGCGTATAGCGGCGTTGGTGGTTGGAAGTGGAAAATGATGCAGCCGGCTCCTCCTGGGGCCGGCTTGGGTAAATGAGCAGCGGGCTGTGATCAACGTAGACGAGAGTCAATAAAGCGAGGATCGTTCTTGAAGTTTTCCGGATCTCCCTGCTCCCGCCAGAGCTCCATTACCACGCGGACGGTTTTATCGCCGTGCGGGAATGTAGCAACGTGGGTTTCGACTTGATACGCCACGTCGTTTGGAGCCGCGATGGTGGGGGGAGGTCCGTCGGCAACTTCGCCGTCCATGATCGCCTTGTACATCGGAATCTTTTTCTTCGCCTCGAGGTCTTCGTTTGTGCGAGAGCTCAACCCGAAAATCGCGCTGAAATA
>CAZSPA010000002.1:0-15884 GCA_964608685.1 uncultured Candidatus Saccharibacteria bacterium | reverse complement strand
TTATTCAACCCTATCGAAGAGGGGAAGCCGATGGGTGTAGAAAAGTAAGAAGTTCCTAGAACGTAGAACTTAGAAAAACACAAGAAAAAATCCAATACAATACGAATAGAAACTACGTACTACGTACTACGTACTACGTACTAATCTCCTATGTCTCTCCTCGACTTATTCAAAAAGAAAGATAATAGCGTTTCGACCGCGGCTGTTCTCCCTGTCCTTCCGGAAGAAATTTATGAGGCCGGAATACTTGACTTACAAGATGTCATCGCGCCGCACGCCTTAAAAATTAGCTCGCGTGAGCTCGACTTGGGGGAGAAAATAGCGCGTACATTTTTTGTTATCTCGTATCCGCGTTTCTTAACTACGGGCTGGTTCGCTCCCATAATCAACATGGACAAAGTTCTTGATATTTCGATATTTGTCCACCCCATGGATACCAACGAAATGCTCCGAAAATTCCAAAAGAAGGTCGCCGAGGTGCAGAGCCAGATATCAACTCGCGAGCAGAAGGGTATGGTGCGCGATCCGATGCTCGACACGGCCTACTCCGACCTCGAGCGTTTGCGCGATTCCCTCCAGCAGGCGCAGGAACGAGTCTTCGAGGTTGGCCTGTATCTCACGATTTACGGCAATACGCGCGAAGAGATTGACAAGATAGAATCCGAGGTGCGCTCGATTCTCGAATCGCGCCTTGTGTATATACGCCCGGCGCTTTTCCAGCAGGAACAGGGTTTTCGCAGCGTTCTGCCGTTTGGGAATGATGAATTAAATGTGCACACCAAATTAAATTCGGCCCCGCTTTCGTCAATTTTCCCTTTCATATCATTCGACCTTACATCAGATAAGGGGATTCTTTACGGAATCAACAGGCACAACTCATCGCTCGTCCTCTTCGACCGCTTCTCTTTGGAAAACTACAATTCGGTCACATTCGCTAAAAGCGGTTCCGGGAAATCCTACTCGACAAAGCTGGAAATCTTGCGCTCGCTGATGTTCGATGTGGAAGTTATCGTCATTGACCCGGAGCGCGAGTACGAATATCTGGCGGAGACCGTCGGCGGACGCTATTTCAACATCTCGCTTTCTTCGGAACACCACATCAATCCATTCGACCTCCCGATTCCGCGGGAAGATGAAAATCCGGCAGACGTATTGCGGGGCAACATTATTACTCTGGTCGGCCTATTTCGAATCATGCTGGGCGGGCTTACGCCGGAAGAAGACGCTATTATCGATAGGGCTGTAACTGAAACTTACGCTCTCAAAGACATCACTGCGGAAGCAAATTTTGCCTTGATTGAGCCGCCTCTGTTGTCCGACTTCGAACTTGTTCTCTCCGGAATGGAGGGCAGCGATTCCCTGGTTGCCCGCCTCTCCAAATATACGAAGGGCACGTGGGCCGGCTTTATGAACCGCCCGACGAACGTGGATATGAATAAGAAATTGGTCGTCTTTTCCGTGCGCGACATGGAAGACGACCTGAAGCCGGTTGCGATGTACATAATCACGCATCACATCTGGAATACGGTGCGCAAAGAACTTCGCAAGCGCCTACTCATCATCGATGAGGCGTGGTGGATGATGCGCTCGGCGGACACGGCGTCGTTTCTTTTTTCAATAGCGAAGCGAGGGCGAAAATACTTTCTTGGAATTTCCACCATTACGCAGGACGTTTCAGACTTCTTGAACTCGCCGTACGGGGTACCGATGATCACCAACTCGTCAATCCAGCTGCTTTTGCGGCAATCCCCGACATCAGTCGACCTCGTCCAACAGACCTTCAAGCTGTCAGACGAAGAAAAATATCTTCTTCTTGAATCAGACGTCGGTGAGGGGATTTTCTTTGCCGGCTTGAAACATGTCGCAATCAAGATAATCGCCTCATACACGGAAGACCAGATAATCACTTCCGACCCGTCCCAAATCTTGGCTATCCGCAAAGCGAAAAAAGACCTCGCGAAGGTCCATGATGCCGATAATTCACAAGAACAATTAAGACGGATTATTGCGCCGGACAAACCGGTGGTGCAGCCAAAAATACCGGCGCCAGTTGTTGCCCCAGAGGCGCCTGCTCCCGGCGCGGCAAAATAATGAACACTCCGCTGACAAAAAATGGTTTTCTTGTTTCTGCCTTTGCGGTAACTCTATTTGGGTTTTTGTTTTTCACGGCAAGTTCAGCCCATGCCCAATTCCTAGGAGACAGAGAGTCCCCTATTTTTCTCTCCTTGAGTCCGGAACACCCGTCGCCCAAAGAGGTCGTGCGCATCACAGCCGACAGTTCGTTTATAGACCTTTCTCGAAGCGACATTGAGTGGTCTGTCGGCGACAAAATTATTGCTCAGGGCCACGGACAAAAAAGTGTTGATGTAGTAGCTGGTTCATTGGGTTCAAGGGTGCGAGTGTCTGTCACGGCTCGCGCATCAGACGGCGCATCGGCATCCGGAGAAGCACTCATCAGGCCCGCGAAGGTCGACCTTCTGTGGGAATCAGATTCGTATGCCCCTCCTTTTTACCGTGGAAGAGCGCTTCCTTCAGCGGGCACGTTTATCCGGGTAAGCGCTATCGTTCATTTCGAACCCGAAGGGATTATGCAAGCGCCTGAACAAGACATCATTTATACGTGGAAGCGCAATGGCTCCATCGTTCCATCTGCCTCCGGGAAAGGAAGGTCCTCTGCGACTTTTCCGTCTCCGACCCTTTTTGGCACCGACACAATAAGAGTCGCCGCGTCCACGGAAGACGGAAGATACGAGGGCGAGGCTCGCGCGGCAATCTCGTCGATTGAGCCTGTGCTCGCTTTGTACAAAGACCATCCGCTTTTCGGAATCATGTACAATCAGGCGCTCGAGAAATCTACATTCGTGCCCGATGCGGAGATGACTTTTGCCGCGGTTCCATATTTCGCAGAAGCAGAATGGGGGAACGATCCTCGCCTTATTTACTCCTGGAGCGTAAATGGTGTTGATATCCCGACGGATGAATCGAGGCGCAGCGCACTCACCGTCAATGCTGACAGGTCAAACGGCATCGCGCAAATTGCTCTTTTTCTCACGCACACGGTTAATTTGTTCATGCAAACTTCCGGCTCATGGGAAGTTTCGTTCGGCGCTACGACAAGATAATCTAGAAGATGTTATGAGCGTAGCGAATTACATATTCTTGACCCGCCCAAATTTCTCAACGAACCATGCAGGTTCTGCAAATATCAGAAGAATGTTTTATCGAACGATTACAAACCCAGCGTAAGTATTACAAGAAATTTAGGCGGGTGTAAGATTTTCTAAGCTCATTTCATTCACTAACAAAATCTAACATGACCGACAAAAACATTCTAAAATATACGGCAATCATCATCGTGGTGTTTCTTCTTGCCGGGCTCGCTGCGTGGTATTTCTTTCTCAATGAGCGGGGGAAAGCCATCACTTCCAGCGACAGCGCGCGAGGGCTGGGCTCTGATTCTCCTTCCTTTAGCGGCAGAATAGGCAGTACGTACAGCAACATAATTTCCGGAGTTGCTTCGCGCGGAGAAGAGGCCGACACCGCAAGCTCTACGAGCAAAATTCCGCCGCAATTGTGGCAAGTTACCAAAGCCCCTGTCGCCGGCATAGGATTTATCGGAAACGGCTCGACTACCAAGCTATATTTTGCGGAAAGGTCTACTGGATATATTTTGTCGGCCGACCCGAAAACCGGGGCGGTTGAGCGCGTCACAAACAAGCTTTTCCCGCGCACTTATGAAGCGGTGTTTGGCGCAAACAATTCTGTCGTGCTTCGCTCCACCGACGAAGACGGCAACATAACGAGTTTCGCTGGTTCTTTTACCGCAAGCACATCGGCGCTCACGGGAAATTATCTGGGGCGCAACATTCGCACGATTGCGCCTGACTATAAAACGCGCGGTTTGTTATACATGGTAAAAAATGATTCCGGGGAAGGTATCGCCGTGCGTTCATCTTGGAGCGGGGCCAAGCCGCAAATTATTTTCACATCGCACTTGTCCGGCTGGAAGCCGGTGTCCCTGGAAAACGGCCGAGCGTTTTTTACTCTTATGCCAGCCGATAATGTTCCGGGTTTTGCGTACGAGTTGAAAAGCGACGGGGCGCTCGTGCCGAAAGTGCAAGACGCCCTAGGTCTGACGTTTTTGCCGAACCCCTACTCTTCCGGAATTCTTTATGGGGAATCGAGCGGGGGGTCGCTTTCGCTTTTTGTCCGCGCACAGGACGGCGCAGCGCCTTTTTCTCTCTCGATAAGAACTGTGGCGGACAAATGCGTGTGGAGTTCTTTAGAGAAAAACCCTGTAGCGTATTGCGCCGTCCCGCAATTTATCGCCTCATACACCTTTCTTAATGATTGGTATCGCGGGGCCATACATACGAGGGACTCTTGGTGGCGCGTAAATGCGGACGGGACAGTGGAACAGGTATTCTCGCCAAGCGAGAAAGACGGTTCTCTCGATGTGGAAAATCCCGCCATAGACGCTAACGGCGAGTATATCGCCTTCGTCAATGCGGAGGACAAAACTCCCTGGCTATTGCGAATGCCCAAATAATATGAAATTTGTATGACGAAAAAGCGCGCATGGTGCAAGGTATCGGCGGCGAAAAAATTACTTCTGTCGTTGCGTACTCGCTCGCAGGGAGTTTTGTTTGCCGCTTTTGCTCCGCTCGCAGACATAACAAATTCTCCGAAGCTCCAAGCTCTTTACGACAGCGACCAGAACCTGGTTACATACATAAACTCGCTGTTTAAGATTGCCATATCCATCGGCGCAATCATAGCGGTCGTAAAGCTTGGGATCGCCGGATATATGTACATGGGGGGAGACATGTGGCACACCAAAGAGAAGGCGAAAGACACTATTCGTGATGTTTTTTTTGGGCTGTTTCTTCTCTTGTCTATCTTTCTCATACTGAAACAGATAAATCCGAATCTGCTCAAACTGGATGTGCGGCTTCCGACCGTTACGTTCTCGCCGCCTATGCCAGCGCCGGGGGCAGGTACAACTCCTTCCGGGACTGGGACTAGAGAGTGTACGCTGTGTGTTCCAATTCCTAGCGGCATACTTTCTAAACCGCCGGGCACAGTGCCCGCAACAAGCGCGTGCAGGGCCTATGGCGGCCCCTGCTTGGTAAGCCCGACAATGGCTAGCAAATTACAAAATTTTTCTCGCGCTCTTTCTTCGGCTTCTTCTTTCCCCGCTTGGCAGATAACCGAGGCATACCCGCCAACGGTCCCTCACTCGGGGCTGACCAGTTGCCACAATAATGGCAGTGGCACCTGCATAGACGCAAACTTCTTAAGCGGTGCAGACGCAACCCCACGCAACATTCACTTGTTTCAAGGCGCTGCAAGCCAGGCGGGCCTTACGGCAAGCTGGGAAGTCGGAAGCCAGGCAAGAATGGAACAGCTTAGAGCGGCCGGTGTCGGAGGCCCCATATTGGTGGTCCCGCCGCCGCCAGGCACAACCAAGGCGGAACACTTCCACATCACGGGCGGATGATTGGTTTTCTTAGGCGGCGTACCCAGTTAGTACAATTTGGCATAGGTTCTGCCGCAATTTCCTTCAGAAAAGAGGATGTGCCGTGTGCGTTACAAACCCCATCCTGTAAAAGCCTCCGCACCAAAGGCAATGCTAAATTGTCCTACTGGGCGTATTTGATGACGACTCGGCGATTGCGCCCCTCTCCTAGCGACTCTGTCTTAACATTCAGCGCGCCGGCGAGCGTCATGTGGATTATCAGGCGCTCGTACGCGCTCATCGGCGTGAGCTCTACATCGTATTGAAATGCCCTCGCTCGTTCGGCCATCATCAGAGCTTTCGTCTGGAGGTCTCTTATCTGCTTCGCGCGGTAATCGTTAACATCTACAAGAAACTGCGGCCCCTGGCGAGAGTTTTCCTTTTGCGGAATCGTATCTGCGTCTTCAGTTGTTTCCGCGATTGCAGAATCTGGCGCGGGCGACAGTCTCTTCTCTACAATCTTTTTTACGAGGTGGTCGATGGCATAAACAGTGTCTCCGTGCATTCCTATCAAATTTCGAGCGTCCTCCGTTTGAACGGTGAACACAACTTGTCCGGCAACTTCAGTTTTCTCTATGCCTGAATAAGACGCTCCAAAAGCACCGAGCAGTTCCTTAAGCGTAGCGTGAACCGTGGCTTCCATGCACGGCACTATATTACACTTCGTTTGAAAATGCGAACCCGCACACTAAGTTTGCCGTAATTTTGCGCCGGAGCAGTTCCAGATGCAGTTAGACTCGCGCCTTATGTTTACCATGCCCTCCTCTCGCGACTCGTTTCATAAGAGGCAACGGCAAACTTAGTGTGCGGGCGAGTTTGCCCCTATGACCCGAATCTTCTCCCCATTGAATATTCTTGGGCAATCATAAATGTGTTGCTCACCACCCAATAAAGCGGCGCGGCTGCGGGTATCGTGTAGGCAATAACGCCAATTATCGCCGGAAGGACGTAGCGCGCCTGGAGATCGAAGCTTTTTGCCATGTCCCCGGCAAATGTTCCGTCAGACACTACATGTTTCTTTCTCTTTCCCATTGTAAGCCGCGTGTATGCAATTTGGGTTATGGCCGCAAGCGCGGCCAACAGCAAGCTTTTCCCCCCGACATCTATCAGCCCCAGAAACTCCATGTTTATGGACGATGGTACTTGCACCACGGAGTACAGAATGTCGGCATTTACCACGGGTAATTTTCCAAGGGCAAACATCCAGTAAAGCGCGAACAGTATCGGGAGTTGAATAAGAATCAGCCCGAAGCTCGCGAACGGGTGAACGTCGCGCTCTTTATACAGCGCGAAGATGGCGCGGCCTTGTTCTTCGCGATTATTTTTATATCTCACTTTGAGCGCTTCGAGGGCGGGGGCGATTTCTTTCATCTTTGCCTGCGTGATTGACGCGCGCTTAGCGAGAGGGAATAGAATGATCCGTACGATAATGGTCAGCGCGACAACCGCGAGTCCTACATCGTGGCCCGGCAGTACCCCAACGAGAAAAATCAGCCCGTTGTAGAGCGGGTCATATATCGCCGCGTGAAATATCGCTGACCACATTCCGAGCATTGTACCCGGCGGTATTATTTTGGCTAGTTTTCTGAATTAGTCGGTGCTTTGCCCTAATGATTTCTCGATTAATTTGTTAATGTCCGCTTTCATCTCTTCAAAAGATGCCGTTTTTGCATTTTTGTTCGCGTAAAATATTAGCGCGAACGGCTCCTTGTCGCCTGCAAGCAAATTCCGGACTGCATCCAGGCATCTGCGCTTAACGAAGTTCCTGTCGACGGCTCTTATCGCAACTTTTTTAGAAACGACGCAGGCAACGCGCAAACGATTACCTCGCGCGCCGGACAAGCGTCCATGCGATAGGGAAAAATATGCCCCGCGCTCTCGGCGAAAGCGCGCATCTTCTATTAACTTGAAGTCCGCGTGAGAAATCCTGTACTTTTTTGGCATTATTGGATTCTCCTTACGTCGAGAGCCCCCGACAGTAAAATTTGCCTTGGGCGGGCGTTATTCGACAACAAGGCAGGAGACGGATTAAACAACTTCCTAAGTGTTTAGCTTTCATATCTCGCCGCATCGCAAATGCAAAGGCAAATTTACTACGGGGTAAGACGTGTGCGCCCTTTTCTGCGTCGGCGCCGGAGAAGCGCCCGACCGCTTGTACTCGAGGAGCGGATGCGAAATCCGTGCGCTTTGGCTCGTTTTCTCTTTTTCGGCTGATATGTGCGTTTCATAACGAACACAGTAGCATAGCCAATAGGGTTTAGCCACTGGAGAAAAAATCTAATTACTCTATAACCCTAGTCGCTAGTGGCTGATTTTGTTGTCCCCACTCTATCCCCACTTTATAAACACCGGCGGCAAAAAGCGCGGGACTATACCTTCCGAGCGGGGCGCGTATAATGACCGCTCTATGCCGCCTCCGACAATGACGACAATGACTAATCGCGAACTTTGGCAAAACGCATTGGTACAAATCGAATTGGGGACATCAGAGGCCAGTTTTCGGACATGGTTTAGAAACACGGACATAGGAGGGCGGGATGGCAGCACTGTCCATGTCGCTGTCCCGAGTAAAATAGTCAAAGAGTGGCTGATGGAAAAGCACCACAAGCTCATTCTGAAGGCCCTCCGGAGTCTGGACAGTAGCGTACGAATTATAGAATACACTGTGCATCGCACCGCGCCATCGCAAGAGAGAAAACCCGGGAAAATACACCGTCCCGAAGAGAATGCTTCTCTCGACCTGCAGTCGCTTTACATTGACAAGAGAGACAACTTAAACCCGCGCTATACTTTTGAGACTTTTGTCGTTGGCCCTTTCAATCAGCTCGCGCATGCGGCAGCAAAAGCGGTTCTAGAGCGACCAGGTCTTGCGTACAATCCTCTCTTTATCTATGGATCGACCGGTCACGGCAAAACGCACCTCATCCAGGCCATTGGGAACAATTTTAAAAAGGTGCATGCTAACAAAAAAGTTCTTTATGTCACCGCCGAGCGCTTTGCCGTTGATTATATAAACGCCGTTAGCGCGGGGCGCGCAAACAATTTTAAGGACCAGTACCGCCAGCACGATGTTCTGATAATGGATGATGTTCAATTCATCGCAAAAACGGAAAAAACGCAGGAGGAGCTCTTTCATTTATTCAACGCTCTGCACGATAACAACAAGCAAATCGTTTTTTCTTCCGATAAGCATCCAAACTTCCTTCCTGGGTTCGAGGACCGGCTCAAGGGCCGTTTCAGCGCCGGCATGATAGCAGAAATTCCTGAACCCGATATCGAGTCAAGAACGGCTATAATCAAGGCTAAAATCGAGCAACACGGCTTTAGTATTCCGAATGACATTATTCAATACATCGCCGAAAGCGTCCGCGGGAATATCCGCGAGCTGGAAGGCGTCTTGAATATGATAGTTTGCAAATCCCAGCTTAAGGGAAAGGCGGTATCGCTTGCGGATGTCCGCACTCTCGTCAAACACAACGTGAAGCCGAATAGGGGGGTTTCTGTAGACGAAGTGGTGCGCCGCATCGCGCAGTATTACGATATCCCCGAAAAAAGCATTTATGAAAAAACGCGCAAAAAGGAAGTGGTCAGGCCAAGGCAGATTATTATGTACATGCTCCGAGAGGAATTCAGTATTTCTTATCCGTCCATAGGAGAAAAGCTTGGCGGCCGGGACCATACAACTGTAATCCACTCATGCGAAAAAATTAAACTTGAGATTAAAAACAATGTTTCACTCGACCAAGAGCTCGAGCATATACGCTCTTTGATACACTCATAATATGTTAATGAACCGTTAATTACTGTCTAATAACTTAATATTTATTCCCCAATTAGAATAAAAAGGTTTTTTATCCACTATTCCAAAAACATTTCAACACAAACTTAACATTCTAAAATAATCAAATAATCCCTAACAACATCATTTAAATTCACTTATACACACAGTACACACGACTAATAGTAATAATAGTATTTAAATATATTTACATAAATATGAATGTAACAACTATTAAAGAAAAATTCTTGTCTGCGGTTGTGATAGCGGAAAGAATAACTGGGAAAAAAGAATCATTACCTATTCTATCTTGTGTCTTAATTGATGTTTTTAAGGATGTATCTATTCGAGCGACTAATTTGGAGGCGGGGATAGATATAAAAGTTCCTGGCGATATTGAAGAAAAAGGGCTGATAGCCGTACCGGCATCAGTTTTGTCTCAAACAATAAAATCTATAAATAGTGAAAAGATAATACTAAGAAGCGACGGACTAAATTTGGCGGTAGAGGCCAGAGGAACAAAAACTTTGATAAAAGCAATTCCCAACGATGAATTTCCTAAACTTTCAGGAGAAAGCGGCGCCACAACCGGTTTTTTCGTGGAAAGAAATAAATTACTTACAGGAATAAAATCAGTTTCATATGCCGCGTCTGTGTCCATGATTAGGCCGGAGTTGGGGAGCGTTTACATATCAATAAAAAAAGACGGGTTAGTTTGCGCCGCCACTGATTCATTCAGACTTGCAGAAAAAATAATAAAAGGAGCGGTCGAACGCGACGGAATAGATATACTGGTTCCTTTGAAGCATGCGGGGGAATTAATATATATTCTTGAAAGAATTCCAGACGATAAAGTGTCGCTCCACGTCTCAGACTCACAGCTTACAGTTTCGTCTGACAGGGTTCGGTTTGTGTCGCGCGTTGTGGACGGAGCGTTCCCCAACTACCAAGAGATTATTCCTAAGCAATTTGTAACAGAGGCGACGGTTCTAAAAAACGACTTTGCGGAAGTGTTGCGCAAGGCGCGAGTTTTTTCTGGGGATGACCAGCATGTTGGATTTCATATCTACCCAAAGCGAAAAATTTTTACGGCAACAGCGCAGAGTCCTGATGTCGGGGAGATGTCGGACTCCATTGACGCGGCAATATCCGGCGAGGATATCGATATCAATTTCCACATCGGATATCTGTCAGACTGCATCGCCTCAATAGATTCAGACAGTATTTCTTTGGGATTCGGCGGAGCAAGCAAGCCGCTCGTAATACGGGGAGTTTCCGACCCGAGCTTTACCTACCTTGCAATGCCCCTGAATAGGTAACAGGCATTAGGCATCCGCCGACTGGCGGGGGCGCTAGGCAATAGAAAAGACGACACGCGGAAACGAAAACTAGATTATTGGATTGTAAATGAGAGAGTCCGTTCCTCGTTTCCACTGGGGCTTTCGGCCACTGCGCGCAAGAGCGAGGGTCCGCGCTCGGTTGGCACCAGGGATAGCGCGTAGGGCGGGCTCATTTTCGCCCCGATGAACACCCCGTTTAAATAATATGAGACCCGTAAGATTTTTTCAGGCTGCGGGTAGAAAACCGAGAAAACGACGGGGAAAAAAGAAGAAACACTCGTTCCTGACTGGGGCGACGTGATTTTGAAGATGTCACTTCCAGCCGGTTGTCTCGCAGGCGTTTGCGGCGCGGTCGGCGGAAGCTTGTCGGGGTTGCTTTGCGCCCAAAGCTGTACCGGATACTCCCAGCGGGCAAACTGCGGGTCGTTGTTCGGACTGACCGGCCGTCCGCCTCGCGGGTTTTCTTTCTTCGTCCAGTATAGAATATCGTGGATTCCTTGCGACTGGTCAGAATTCCAATTCCCACGCAAAACTGGCGGCAGAGAATCAAGTTCTGTCTCAGGCGCAGGCGGGGGGAAAGAGTCCGACGAATATTTTTCTATCGCGTAGAGAGTAATCTCGTGCCACATCGGCGCCACGATAAAGGCCGCAATCTTTTTTACCATCGGACTATTGTCATTATTTCCCGCCCATGCGCCTACCGCGATTCCCGGCGTGTACCCTATGATCCACGCGTCTCGGTAATCGTTTGTGGTTCCCGTTTTGGCGGCCGCAGGAGTGCTCGGAAAATAAAGCGGAGAATCGGCGCCGAATTCCGGAGTTCGCGCTACGTTATCAGACAGGATATCGTTCATTTGCCTAGCTATCTGGCTGTCGATGACGCGAGAATCTTCCTGCTCATACCTTTCCAGTATGTCACCGGCGGCATTTTTAACTTCCAAAACGCCTGTCGGCGGATTGCGCACCCCGTCATTTGCAAATACGCTGTACGCCCCCGTCATTTCCAAAAGGTTTACTTCTCCGCCGCCCAAAACAAGGGTGAGCCCGTACATGTCCTTATCGCCAAGCGTGGTTATTCCCATGTCGCGCGCGGTTTTTAAGGAATCTGTAATTCCGGCCAGATAAAGAAATTTTACGGAAGGAACGTTTACAGACTGCGCGATTGCATTTCGCAATGTAATCGGGCCCTGAAATTTTAGGTCGAAGTTTTCGGGGGAGTAACACGGCGGCTCGTCCGAAAAATCTTCAGGGTTACAGTAGCTGGAGAACTGCGTTTTAAGGTCGAACACGACCGTGTCCGGCGTGTACCCTTTTTGGAGAGCAGTTGCGTAAACAAATGGCTTGAACGCGGAACCCGGCTGTCTGTTGGCAAGCGCAACGTTCACTTTCCCGTCAATTTTCTCGTCAAAATATCCGCGCGAACCGACCATTGTGAGAATCTGCCCGGTTTTGGGGTCTATAGCCACGAGCCCTGCATTGGAAGCATTAAAGTTTTCTTCATTTGAAAGCGCCGCTTTAGTCAGTACGTCTTCCGCCATCTTTTGCAAATCATAATCAAGAGTAGTGGTAACTTTGAGACCCGCGTCCTCTACTGCATCTGCCCCGTATTTTTCTTCCAAATATTCGCGGACATAAAACACGAAGTGCGGAGCTTTTATGCCCGCCGCCGCCTCGTCTTTAAACTCAACTTTTTCCTCCCGCGCATTTTGGTACTCGATATCGGTTATAAATCCATTCTCTTTCATCTTTTGCAGAACAAGGTTCTTTCTCCTCTCCAATTCATCGCGGTGGTTTCCATAAGGAGAGTAGCGCGTAGGCGCTTGCGGAAGCGCCGCCATGTATGCGGCCTGCGCGAGCGAAACATCTTCGGCGCTTATGCCGAAAAAGTACTGGCTCGCCTCCTCGACCCCGTATATCGTCCCGCCGTAGGATGTTTCGTTCAGGTATGTGGCGAGAATCTGGTCTTTCGAATAATATCGCTCCAATTTTATCGCTAGGATAATTTCTTTTATCTTGCGAATTATCGTTTTGTCTTTCGTGAGGAGAGCATTTTTAACGACTTGCTGGGTAATAGTTGACCCGCCCTGCACGAATTTCATGGAGAAAATATCAACCGAGAGCGCGCGGAGAAATGACAGAGGCCGGAATCCATAGTGCTGATAAAACTCCCCGTCTTCTATGGCGACAGCAGCATTTCTTAGGTTTGGGGAAATTTCAGCGAGCGGGACTGCCGTACGGCGCATTGTTCCGTGCGCGTCGAAAAGGAGAACGTTTCCTGTTCGGTCATAAATCTTTGTCGACTCCGCTACTCTGCGGTTCTGGAAATTATCAATCGAGGGGATTGCCAGCACGATTGCCCACGCGACTATAATTCCTCCGCCGAAAATCACGATGGCAGCGAGCGTTGCGAGCACTGCCCTTAGATAAGGCAATGTGCGCTTCAACCTGCGCGGTTTGTTTCCGTGGTTGTGCGGATAATGCGAGGAAGACATGTACGCTGAATTATACCCGGCCAGCACACCTCGGCATAGTTTCTGCCGCTGTTCATTCCACTTAGTCTCAAAATTTCTCCCAGCGCAACCAAATCGGTTTTATTTAAATAAGGCACAACCAAAGCGATGTCAAAGTGTTCTACCGGGAGTACAATAAACGGCTTGTTGCTAACAGCGGAAATTTATTGGCGGCGTAGAGCGAGCGAAAAACAAAAGGCTGGCCTTTTGTTTTTCCGAGCCGAGGAGCTAATATAGGTTAATACCTATATGGCATCTTCAGGTATCGGCCCCCAGAACCGCATGAGTACAAAACTTAAGTACGGAGAGAATCCCCACCAAAAAGCCACTGCCAAGTCGAGGGAGACCGACGACGCTCTCGCGCTCGCGAAATTTAAGCGGGAAGATGGAAGTCCATTTGTAGGAGAGGGAACAAGTTGGATTTCAATTACCGACCTCGGCCGGCTTTTGCAGGTAGTTGAGAGGTTCGCTTCCGCGTACAGAAAAAACACCGGAAGCGCGCTTCCCAACTTCGCGGCTATAGTTAAACATGGGAGCCCGTGCGGAGCGGCATTTGGCAAAGATTCGGAGAGCGTTGTGCAAAACGCATGGCGAGGCGACCCGCAAGCGGCGTTTGGAGGATTTCTAATAACGACATTTGCTTTTACGAAGAAAGTGGCAGATGCGCTAAAGACGGCCAACGCCGGAAAGACGCCGTTTTTAAGCGTTGCCGCGCCTTCTCTTGAGTCGGAGATTGAGAGATACCTTAGCTTCAAGGCAAGCACGAGATACTTCATAGCAAACCCCGCGCTTGCAAAAATTTCCGGCAAAATCGCCGCATATCACGAGGTTAAATCAGTGAGAGACATGCTGCTGGAGCAGACATCCGCGCAATTTGTTCCCGTGTTTTCTAAGACTGAATATCACGGTCCCGTATTCTCGCAAAAAGACTTGCAGGAAATTACCGCAGACCTCTCTCTCGCATACGCGCTGTGTAGCGCGAGTACGAGCAACACGGTTACACTTGTCAAAAACGGCGTGTTGATAGGAAATGCCACGGGTCAGCAGAAACGAGCCGGCTCTGTGAATCTTGCGCTTCAGCACGCGAAAGATAACGGACATGATTCGGCAGGGGCGGTTGCGGTTTCAGACAGTTATTTCCCGTTTCCCGACGGCGTGGAGGCATTAGCCGAGGGAGGAGTCCGAGCGATTTTTGCAACCTCCGGCTCCGTTCGCGACAAAGAAGTTTTCGCGAGAGCAAAAGAATTGGGCATCGGCATGTTCACAGTACCGGATAAAGTTGGCCGGATGTTTGCGGGACACTAAGTCCAGCAGAGCTGGAAAATATCAAGCTCCAACAGAAATAAGTTCCAAAATCCAAAACCCAAGCTCCAAACAAGCTCCAATATCTAAATTCTAAGACAAATAAACAAAGCGTGTTTGGAAGTTTAAATGTTTACCGATTGAGATTTTGTTTGATTTTTGGAATTTGGAGCTTGGAATTTCCGTCACACACGGTGACGGGCGAGGTGCGTTACGCCGACGGCTATCGCGTCGTATTCGTCGTCGAATTTAATTTCTTTTTCAATTTTCACGAGTGCGCGGAGCATTTTGGCGACCTGTTGCTTTGCCGCTCTGCCATGGCCGCCCGCCGCGCTTTTAATTTCTCCCGGGGTGTATTCAAAAACAGGAATACCAAGATTTGTGGCAACTTGAATTAGAGCGCCGCGCACCTCGGCGACCCGCATCGCGGTTTTTTGATTAGTGCTGAAGTATAACTTTTCCATCGCGACTGCCGCCGGTTTGTATTTTTTCGCAAGCCGAGCGCACTCATCCGCTACGATTCCCAGCCGCGCCGCAAAATCGGCGTTCTTGGGCGTCTCTATGCAGACGGAATAGAGAAGGATTTCTTTTTCCCCCGCCCTGCGTTCCAATACAGCCACGCCGCACCTTCCGTAGCCGGGGTCTATCGCGAGAACCTTCATGGCAGAAGTATAGCCGAGAAAAGAAACCATCGCAGTGTAGTCGTCGTTGACATCCAATTCCCTCATCCCTATACTTAGTCCTGTGGCTAAGTATTGGAATCCGAGACGTTTAGAAAGGATACGGAAGCGCAAAATTCGGGCGGAAGTACGCGCGGCTGGAAACGCGAAGATTCTTTTTGAAAAGCAACGGACATATACTCGCGGAGATTTACAAAAAAATGCCAATATCATGTTAGATGTACTCGGTCTTCCATTACGACGCAACATGGTAGAACGACTTCGAAACGGCGGGGCGATGTCGCTCTCAAAACTTGTTGAACCGTTTAACATTACGCTACCATCCGCGCTCAAGCACTTACGAGCACTAGAGCGTGCGTGGCTTGTCACTACGCACAAGCAGGGACGCGTGCGCATGTGCGTATATAATCGGCTAGCGATCAAAGAACTGGCTGATTGGCTCACTCGATAACCGCGTCAAGTCCAATGCACATAATCCCAATACTTAGTCTGTGGGCTAAGTATTGGGATTATGGAAATTGGTCGGAATTATGACCAGACAAAATCGGAAAGGCGAATTTCTTTACTCCGCGTTCGTGCATACCTTCTCAACGTCGTCATGCGCGTCAATTTCTTCCAGGACTTTTTTCAGCTTCTCGCTGTCAGATTCTGAAAGTTTTACTGTTGTCTTTGGGGAATATCCTGTGCCAGTCTTTTCAAATGCCCACATGGCGCTTCCGGGTGATGCGAGCGCCAAGCCGCTCTCCGAGAGAAGAT
>CAZSPA010000001.1:0-16508 GCA_964608685.1 uncultured Candidatus Saccharibacteria bacterium | reverse complement strand
GGAAGTTGACCCTGCGATGCATGAGCTCGGAGAAAAAGAACTCGCGGACATTGCGGAGCAGAAAGAACGCCTAATCGGGGAAATTGAAAAGATAGTTGGGAACGGAGTTGAAGAGCGCGAGTGGCCTAACGAAGTCGGCTGGGAGGTGCGCGCGGGAGTCGGCGGAGACGAGGCATCGCTTTTAGCCGGGGAGCTTGCTCGGATGTATTTGAGATATGCGGAAATACGCGGATGGAAATGGCGCCCGCTCTCGGAATCTGGGGCGACAGTCGGCGGATACAAAGAAGCGCAGTTTGAAATCAAGGGAGAAAATTGCTATCGCGAACTTCGTTTTGAAACCGGGGTGCATCGCGTTCAGCGCGTGCCGACTACTGAAAAAGCGGGGCGCATACACACATCAACTGCCTCCGTTGCCGTTCTTCCAATATACAAACGAACGAAAATTCAGATTAATCCGGCCGACCTCGAGATGGAAACTTCACGCTCAGGCGGAGCCGGCGGTCAGAACGTAAACAAAGTCGAAACGGCTGTACGAATCATTCATAAGCCGACGGGGATTGATGTTAAATGCACCTCGGAGCGCTCGCAGGCGCAGAATAGAGAAAAAGCTCTCACGCTTTTGACGAGCCGCCTCCAGCAAGCGCAGGATGAGTCGGAAGCGCGCGCGCGTTCCGCGGAGCGAAAAGCTCAAGTCGGCACTGGCGACAGGTCGGAAAAAATCCGCACATACAATTTTCCGCAGGACAGGGTAACCGACCATCGTATTAAAGAATCTTGGTCGAATATCGAGGCAATTTTGGCAGGTCGCATCGGAGATATTTTAGAAATTCTCGATGCAAAAGAAAGAGGCGAGCCAGTACACTAAGTTTGCCGTAATTTTTTGTCGAGACATTTCTAGAAGTATCAGATTGCTTACTCATTACTTAAAATCTTACCTGCATGGGCTTACTTCATAAGAGGCAACGGCAAACTTAGTGTACGGGTGGACTTCCCGCGCTTATCTGATATATTTCCACGCACTGTATGGACGCAAAGACTACCGACATCAAAGAGTTGTACGACGCAGGGGCGCACTTCGGCTATTCGCGTACGCGCCGTCATCCGACGGCAGAACCTTTTCTTTTTGGCACCAAGGATAGAAGCGACTTTTTCGATCTTGAGGAAACGAACAAGCGCCTTCTGGCAGCGAGAGAATTTGCGAGAACAACAGCAAAAAGCGGCAAACAACTTTTATTTGTCGGGGGGAAAAATGAGGCACAGGCAATTGTGAAAGAAAGCGCCGTGCGAGCCGGTTCTCCATATGTAGCTGGCCGGTGGATAGGCGGCTCGCTTACAAATTTTAAGAATATCCGCAAGCGCATTGACCGGCTTTTGAAATTGATGAAGGAGAGGGACGATGGAACTCTCGAAAAATATACCAAGAAAGAACGACTGTTAATTGACAGGGATATTACGGAACTTCTTGCGCGTTTTGGCGGTCTTGTGAGCATGACTGATCTTCCCGCGGCCATGCTTGTTGTGGATACGCGCCGGGAAAGCACCGCCGTGCGCGAGGCAAACCAGCTTGGCATTCCGGTTATTGGACTTTCCAGCTCCGACTGCGATTTCTCGTTGATTCAATATCCAATACCCGCGAATGACACATCTGTGCGCAGTATCAGATATTTGGTCGGCGCCGTGGCGGAAGCTTATCTTGAAGGAAAGAACACTCCCGCAAGTTGATTTGTTTGTGAGTTTGTAGGTTTATTAGTTTCCAACTAATGAACTTATCAACTTCTAAACTAAAAACTAACTTATGGAGATTACAACTGAAACTATAAAAGCATTGCGGGACGAGACTGGTGTTTCCATCATGCAGTGCAAAAAGGCGCTTGTAGAAGCAGAGGGCGATGTAGAAAAGGCAAAAATCATCCTTCGCAAACAAAGCTCGGCAATCGCATCAAAAAAGTCCAACCGCGCGTTGGGGGCTGGGGTCGCGTCGGCCTACACGCATGCAGGAGGAAGCGTAGTGGGGGCGGTCGTACTTGCCTGCGAGACCGATTTTGTGTCAAAGAATGAAGAGTTTGCGAGGCTTGCGTATGGAATCGCCATGCACGTCGCCGCGATGAACCCGCAATTTAAATCGCGGAAAGATGTACAAGAGGCGGATATTAAAACAGCACGGGAAGTGTTCGAAAGAGAAGCAATAAATGTTCCCGAAGCGTCTCGTGGAAAAGCAGTAGAAGGGAAGATTGAGAACTATCTTAAAGAGCGAATACTTCTTGAACAGCAATTTGTAAGAGACCCTTCAATCACTGTCTCTGAACTTATAAATTCAGCCATCCAGAAATTCGGTGAGAAGATAGAACTGATTCGATTCGAGAGACTGTCGGTTAAGTAAAACAACGACCGTAGCGATTAAATTTTACTAAGTTCGCTTCGCTCACTAACTAAATCTAAGATATGCTTTTTTACGCCATTGTTTTCTTCATCTCGCTAGCGTGCGTGTCCTGTCTGTTTGGCGTGAAATACTGGGAAAAAGAGAATAAGCGCGTTCTTTATCCCAGGTATCGCGAAATGGCGGATGAGTACGCAGTCAAGTTAAAGGAACTGGCTCTGTCTGGCCGAGAGGAATTATCTAAACTTCCACCTCGCGTTTTAATACTTGCGAAGAGAATAGTACATGAAAGCGCTCTAGGTGTGGCCCGTCTCGCGCGCGACACAGAATCGCGCGCGCACCAGCTTGCCGACCTCGTTTCCCACAAGCATCGCTTTGAAAAAAGGGAAACGCGCTCGGAATTCCTGAAGCAGGTCGGAGAGTATCCGATTAGCAATAACAGTGGTTTTAATGGAGCGGATTCGAATGTCTCACCGCAGGCAAGCAATAGCGATAATGGCAGTGAGAGATTATAGTAGTCTCATTCGCCGGGGTAGCTCAGCGGTTAGAGCTCCTGTTTTGTAAACAGGGGGCCGTGGGTCCGAATCCCACCCCCGGCTCAAATCTTTGCTAGAATATACATGTGGCAAAGCCCTTTTATTGCTACTAGCGAGTAGCGAAGTGGGAGCTTGCTTACACTTCGTCCGAGCGAAGACGCAACACGGATTCAATATCGCGCGGCTTGCCGCGCGATAGTACGAGGAAGCGAGTTCCGATAATACCTCGGGGCTTGCACCGGGGAACCTTTATTCATCTGTCGAATATAAAGAAAAGCAAAGTCAAAAAGCGACTGAAAAACGGCCTAATTATGGGGTTCCAAACGGCTCACACCCCCGTGTGAGCCGTTTGGAAAGACGCAAGTTAGCGTCTCCCGTACTTACATTATCCGGCCGGATAATGTAAGTACGGGAGAATTATGATTATTGTCAGCGGGAAGTCTTTGCCGTGCTTGTGGCGGTTTTGAGAGTCGCGAGCTGGGGAAGTATCTTTTCAATATCTTCCACGCCCTTAAAGCCGTAGTACATTTTGTCGTTAATTGAGAGCGCCGGCAGTTTATTTTCTACCTCGCTGATACTCAAAAGCGTTTGGAGCGCGGAGAGGTCTAGATTGTAATCAAACGAATAGATGCGCAGTTGCGGATATTTTTCTGAAAGGGCGGTAAGAACGTACCCCTGATTCTCGCAATACTCGCAATCGCCTTTGTTGGAATAGAAGTACAGGATGAACACGGATTTTAATTTGCATTTTTGCGCGACTTTTTTCATCAGGAGCAAGTCTTTAATCTGCAGGAGAGAATAATATCGCTTGAGGCGCAGGAGCTCGCCCTCGTCCACGCTGCTTTGAGTTTCAAGATATGAAAGACGGTCCGCAAGCGGGCGGATTTCTTTCGAGAGAACGGAATTCTCGGAAATGTCCTTGCATGAATGTTCGGCGAGAAGCTCGAATTGCGTCTCAAGCGAAAGAATGTCTATGGATATATTGTCTTGCGTCGTGCGAATATCCGCCATGCGCTTGTCGTTGAAATAATTGGATGCATAAAGCGCGGTCGCGAAAATCGCCGCTGTAATCACAAAGGCGATTGCGTAATTTTTCCACTGTGCCGCGCGCGCGCCGATGATTGGACTGTCCATAGGAATAGCGGTTAGCCAATAGGGTATAGAGATTAGTTAAAAATGTAAACGCGCTTCCGAGCAGTTCCTAAACCCTAATGGCCAGTGGCTGAGTTTATCTCCATCTCACCCCCGTCTTAAACAGCGCGCGAAAGACCGCGGTGCTTATCCAAAGCGGAACGAGAAGTCCGTAGAGCAGGATAAAAAGAGGCGTGCCGTAAGGAGGCATTCGCCTCCCCGTGCCGAGCCATGAGCCCGCGCTGATGAGGACTAGGATAAGCCCGACAGCTATGAGTGAAATGAGCAACAATGCGCTCGTGTTGAAATAAAACAGTTCGAATGAAGGAGAGGGCATCGCGCCTGTCACCTCAATTCGCGCGAGCATATCGAGAAGATTTTCCAGACCGTACCAAAGAACTCGAATGAAAAAGTATATTCCGGTGCCGATAGAAATGAGAGCGGTCGGCAGTATAAAAAGGCCGAGGTTTCCGTACGCGCGATTCCCGAACATGAATTTGTAGTCTGCGAAATTGCGCAAAAATCCATATGTCCACCGCACCCTCTGGTGAAAAAGCTCCGCGAGCGTTTTCGGCGTCGCGGTATAGACGGCCGCCGCGGGAGCGTTCGCTATCTTGTGTCCGTTTTTCTGCATGCGCAGGGCCAATTCCATGTCTTCTGTGGAATGCCCGTGCCGCCAGCCGCCCAGCTCTCGGATAGTTTTTGTCCGATACATGGAGAACGCGCCCGGGGTGATGAATACCGAGCCGAGCGCCGCGAACATGAATCTGTTGAATACGCTCAAAGTGTATTCCGCGTTCTGAATGTGCTGAAGCGCCGACCTCGGCTTTCGCACGTGGACTCCCGGAGTTACCGCCGAAATATCAGGATTCTCAAACACAGAAACCACCCGCATGAGCGCGTCTTCCCCGACTGTGGAATCCGCGTCTAGGCATCCGATAATCTCGGCATCCGTATTCTGAAGCGCCAAGTTGAGCGCGGTATGCTTTCCGCCGTTCTCTTTGTGAAAAACTTTTATTCCGTCGCGCTCGAATTTTTTTGCGACCGCGAGCGTGCCGTCTGTCGAGCCGTCGTCGACTATTATCGTTTCAAGCAATTCGCGCGGATAGCGCAGAGAGAGGATTGATTGCATGGAGAGAGCGAGAGTTTGTTCTTCGTTGAAGCACGGGACTACCACGCACACGCGCGGCAGAGCCGCGCTGATATTTTTCTTGACGGCGTTCGCGGATTTCTTCCTTCCGCGCTTTTCCAGAAATGCAACAAGCAAAAAAACCTCAAAATAGAGCGAGACAAAAAGAAGCGCGTACACAACGCCATCGCCAAACATATTCTGGGAGTATAGCACCCCGTTAAAAGTTGCGGAAGTTCCAAAATCTGCAAAATCCCGAATAATTTGTAGCTTATACCGCGCAAAACAATTCGCCGGTTTAAACGGGGAGCATTGCTTCCTACTTCTAACGGGGTAGCAAATTCACATTCCAAGTTCTACCTGACCCTCGGCAGGCAGGGCTTCTGGGGGTAGAATGGGGCGAATATGCAAAAAACAGAAACCGCAGGACGCGGGCATCTTCATCCGATTTCTTCGCTCATTCGGGAGGCGAACGGGATTTTTTTTGAGATGGGCTTTTCTCTCGCGGATGGACCTCTGCTCGAAAGCGAGTGGTACAACTTTGACGCGCTGAATGTGCCGAAAGACCACCCTTCGCGCGATATGCAAGACACCTTCTATATGAAAAACGAGCCCGGGTTCGTATTGCGTACGCACACAAGCCCCGTGCAAATCCGTTACATGGAGGCACAGATGAAAAAAGGAATTTTGCTCCCGTATCGCGCAATTATTCCCGGTAAGGTGTTTCGCAACGAGGCAACCGATATAACGCACGAGGCCGAATTTTTTCATATTGAAGGACTTGCAGTAGGGGAAGATATAACACTTGCGAATCTGAAATGGACTCTCGAACAATTTCTAAAGCGAGTCTTTCGCGGCACGTCCGTGGAAATTCGTTTTCGTCCGAGCTTCTTTCCTTTTACCGAGCCATCCGTCGAGGTGGATATGCGTATTATCGGAGAAGAGGCGCCGGAAAAATTACGTGACCGTTGGATTGAAATGATGGGTGCAGGAATGGTTCACCCACAAGTCCTCAAAAACGCAGGTGTAGACTCGGATAAATATCGCGGTTTTGCGTTCGGAATGGGCCTCGACCGCCTCGCGATGCTGAAGTGGGGCATTGACGACATCCGGCTTATGCACTCCGCTGACCTGCGTTTTATTAATCAATTTTGACACATGAAAGTCTCTCGAAACTGGCTTCAAACTTTCTTTGGTGCGCCGCTACCCGACGCGCAGGCTCTTGCCGACGCGCTCACCTTTCACGCATTCGAAATAGAGAGATTGGGCAATGTTCGACTTACGAAGTCGAACATTGAGGACAGTGTGCTGGATGTAAAGGTAACGCCGAATCGGGGGCACGATTGCCTTTCGCACCGCGGTATCGCTAAGGAAATTTCAGCGATTCTGAATATCCCAATAAAAAATGACCCACTTACATTGAGGTTAAACCTCAATGAGAGGACGGATGCCATCAAAGTCTCAATTGATACGCCTTTATGCGCGCGGTATATCGCCGGATATATTCGAGGAGTGAAGGTCGGCCCGTCGCCTGCTTGGTTGCGAGAAAATCTCGAATCAATCGGCCAGAAATCAATCAACAATATCGTGGACGCGGCGAATTACGTGATGTTCCATCTTGGACAGCCCTTGCATGCGTTTGACGCACAAAAACTAGGCAAAAGGCAAAAGGCAAAAGGCAAAAGTGAACTCAAAATTCAAGTGCGAAATGCAAAGAAAGGACAGAAAATGCTGGCGCTTGACGGGAAAGAGTACACGCTCAATGAATCGATGCTCGTTATTGCGGACGGAAACTCCGATAAAGCAGTTGGAATTGCGGGCGTGAAAGGCGGGAAAACAGCAGAGGTAAACGAAACGACCACGGACATAATAATAGAGTCCGCGAATTTTGACGGCGCTTCGGTTCGTAAGACTGCACAGGCGTTGAAATTACGCACCGACGCATCGGAACGATTCCAGCAAGGAATTTCTCCCGAACTCGCGGCGTATGGCCTGCGCGCGGCGGCGGACTCGATTGCTCAACTCGCAGGCGGAGAACCTGTTGGATCTGCCGATGCATATCCTAGACCGCAACAAAAGAAACAGGTTTCGGTATCTGTCGCGCGGGTCAATCAAATGCTAGGAACGTCGCTAGGAGAGAAAGATATTTTAGACGCATTTATCCGCCTCGGCCTCCCGTACAAATCCAGCGAGGCGTCGCCTCGCAGTATTTTTAAGGTTGATGTTCCTTTTGAGCGGCTTGATATTGAAATCCCAGAGGATTTGGTGGAAGAAATCGCACGCATTGAAGGGTACGATAAGATTCCTTCCGCAGAGCTTCCGACCTTCGCAAAAAAGCCGGAGACTAATCAGAATTTTTGTGCGGCAGAAAAAGCCCGCGAGGAATTAATTGAAAAAGGATATTCAGAAGTTTTTACATCTGTTTTTGCGGACAAGGGAGGGCGAGAAGTCCTGAACAAAGTCGGCGGAGAGAGGCCATATCTTCGCGCGACATTAACTGATGGATTGCGGGAGGCGCTTGAAAAGAACAAATACAACAAAGATATTCTAGGGCTTGCAGAGATTCGCCTATTTGAAATTGGAACTGTTTGGCGCAAGGAAAAAGAAGAAATCTTGCTTGGCATCGCGGATGAAAAAGGAGTACGGGAGGAATTGCTTAAAAGCAGTGCGACTAGCAAATATGAAAATTTGCCTATTTCGGGGGCGGAGCGCTACAAGCCGTTCTCAAAATATCCTGTAATCGTTCGCGATATTTCGCTTTGGGTTTTCGCGTCAACGACGGAGGACGAGGTCATAGAAGTAATTCTGAGAAATGCAGGAAAACTGCTTAGAGGTGGAATCTCATTGTTTGATACATTTAAAAAAGAGGGCAAAAAATCGTACACATTCCGCCTTGTTTTCCAATCATTTGAGAAAACACTCACCGACGAGGAGGCAAACGCGGTTATGGAAAGTGTCTACAAAGAGGTCAAAAAACGGGGCTGGGAGGTAAGATAGGGCGCTGGATATTATGCACATTTTCCCCTATGCAATGGGCTTATTTTTTGCTACCCCGTTAGAGATAGGAAGCCATGCTTCCAAGCGGTAAATGAAGTCATAATCCTCATTTTGCGTCTCTAAAAACTACCTACTTTTTGCACCCGCGGGACTTCCGAAATCTCTAACGGGGTGCTATACTGAACCCCATAAATATGGCTAAAAAGAAAAGTAAATCCGGCAAAATCCCCGCCTCGAAAAAGGCGGTTTCGTCTTCCTCCCACACCGGAGAAAAAGTCACGAAAGATAAATACGATGCGAGCTCAATAACGGTGCTTGAAGGCCTAGAGGCGGTGCGCCGGAGGCCTGGAATGTACATCGGGACGACAAGTTCCCCAGGCCTCCATCATCTCGTCTGGGAAGTTTTTGACAACTCGCGCGACGAGGCGATGGGCGGGTTCGCGAACGATATTGAAATCGCGCTTCTGCCCGAGAACCGTGTGCGCGTCGCCGACAACGGCCGAGGAATTCCGGTAGACATCCACCCGAAGACGAAAGTTTCCACTCTTGAAACGGTAATGACGATGCTCCATGCCGGCGGTAAATTTGGAGGCGAGGGATACAAAGTCTCCGGAGGACTTCACGGCGTCGGAGTTTCGGTGGTAAACGCGCTTTCTTCTCATGTGCGCGCGGAGGTGCATCGTGACGGCGGACAGTATTTGCAGGAATATAAAAACGGCGGGAAGCCTGTCGGCAAGGCAAAGAAAATCGGCACGTCAAAATTGCACGGCACTATCATCACGTTTGAATCAGACCCTTCGGTTTTTCCAGACCGAACTCTGAATTGGGAGACAATCGTCGCTCACATGCGCCAGCAGGCGTATCTCGTGCGCGGATTGCGGATTACAATTTTGGATTTGCGCGGCGCGGACAAAGTTAATAGTGAAAGAGTTTTCTACCTGCGCGAATTAGGAGTTGACGCGCCTTCCACCACATTTTATTTCGAGGGCGGCTTGCGCTCGCTCGTGTCGTTCCACAACAGGCATCTGGAGCCGGTACACAAAACTGTTTTCCATGTTGAAAAAGAGCAAGACGGAGTGCAAGTTGAAATTGCTCTCCAGTATGTTGACGACATCACGTCGCGCATCTCGGCGTTCGCGAATAATATCTACAACAGCGAGGGCGGGATGCATGTCACCGGCTTCAAGGCGGCTCTCACCAGAACATTGAATGGGCAGCTGAAGAATGGAAATGGCGCGAAGGAAAACGAAACATTCACTGGCGATGACGTGCTTGAAGGCCTCACCGCGGTCGTTTCGGTAAAACTCCGCGAAATCCAATTTGAGGGGCAAACGAAAGGGAAATTAGGAAGCGTGGAAGCGCGCGGAGCCGTGGAAACAGTTTTCAGCGAGGCATTCGGGCATTTTCTTGAAGAGAATCCCGACGAGGCGCGGGCGATTTTGGGCAAAGTTTCTCTCGCGATGAAAGCGCGCAAAGCCGCGAAGGCCGCGAAAGACAGCATCTTGCGCAAGGGCGCGTTGGACGGAATGACATTGCCGGGAAAACTCGCCGATTGCCAGAGCAAAGACGCTTCCGAATCTGAATTATTCGTGGTGGAGGGCGATAGTGCCGGAGGCAGTGGAAAAATGGCGCGCGACAGGCGGACGCAGGCCGTGCTTCCTCTGCGCGGGAAAATTCTCAACATTGAGCGCGCGCGAATAGACAAAATGCTCGCCTCGGAACAAATCAAAAATCTCGTGGTCGCGCTCGGCACGGCTATTGGCGATGTTTTTAATATAGAAAAGCTCCGTTATCACAAAATAATTATCGCGACTGATGCCGACGTGGACGGCGCGCACATCCGCACGCTTCTTTTGACGCTTTTCTATCGGCACTTCAAGCCGCTCATAGAAGGCGGATTTATTTTCATCGCCCAGCCGCCTCTCTTTAAGATAAAGAAAGGGAAAGAAATAAGTTACGCGTATTCCGAAGAGGAGAGAGTTAAAATTGCCGGAAAGGATACGCCATTGGAGGAAGTTGATTCGGGGGCGCAAGCTGACAACGAGACAGGCGGTGAATCGTTAAGCGCAGAAAATAAACATGTTCCTCCAAGCTCCAAGCTCCAAGCTCCAAGCTCCAAAGTTTCAGTCCAGCGCTACAAAGGTTTAGGAGAAATGAATTCGGATGAATTGTGGGAGACTACTATGGACCCCGTGCGCAGAATTCTGAAATTAGTAACCATAGAAGACGCCGAGGATGCCGACATGGTATTTGATATGTTGATGGGAACGGATGTCCCCGCGCGCAAATCATTCATCCAGTCGCACGCGAAGGAGGCGACACTAGACATATAGGCAAGCGTGTATCGTGTATCGTGTATCGTGTATCGTGTATCGTGTATCGTGTATTGGGGGAGAGTCTTAAAATAAAACGGCCGCCGTAGCGAGCCGTTTAGGGATAGTTACGCGGGTCAAACAGGAAATGCCCGCCCTCCCTTAAGAATTTACCAAGCGGGATATTTTTAGTTTCTTCCCCGCTCTTGGAATGGACGATTACCATTGGCCCCACCAGGGCCCGGCGGTAGCTGACTTTTGCTACCGTACCGTTCGGTAGGACGGCATAACAACCGCTCCAGCCAGCGTCCCAGAGCGGAATCCTGCAATAAGAAACGATTTTCTCCGCATGCCGCTGCGCTTGCGGAGGCACTTCAAAATCTCCCGGTCTCCACTGGGCTAGAACAGCAACGACCCAGAAGACCAAAACAATCGCCCCTACCTGGAGGGGCGAGAAACTTCCTTTCTCGTTCATTTTTCTACCCTCCAAAAGAGGCGCCCATGCACCTACTGATAGGCAATATAACACATTCCAGCGAGCGCTTATATATTTTGATTCGCAGTATTATTGCCCTCGTTTGATTCGCTCACTTGATTAGATGAGTCCACCGATACGCTGAAAACGCCGCCAGGGGTGGCATTCTTGAAGCGCAACATATTTTCGATGCTTCCCTTTGGCGGAAGAGATATTTGCACTGGCGAGGAATATGGATATGCAGGAGTTGTCGGAAGCTGTGCCGTGAAATACCACGGGCCGGTAGCAGCGCCGCCGTCGTTGGAAATAAGAAAGCGCACGGCAACCAAGTCGTTGGGCGAGGCCGAAGAGCGGGGGATAATATCGCCGCTTATGGGGTCAATAACCCCCGCGGACAAAATGCGCACAGAGAGATCCGGAACGCTCGAACTTCCACTGTTTGAAGGTACGCTTGGCTGTGTAGCAGAAAGCGTCGTGGTTGAAACAATGGAAACGGGATATTCCTCCTTGGGCGGAACGGCTATCTGAAGCGACTTGGCTTTGAGAGAAAATAGGGAGTAGAGCCATGGTTTAGCCAGAGTAGCCAAGCGGAAAAGCCCAAGGACAACGACTGCAATTACTATAACGAACCCTACAATTGCGAGTAAATTCAGAAATAGCTTTTTCTTCTGCCTGTCGTTCGTTTCTGCCATTAACTGCATTGTTACATACGCATACCACTTGTCAATTTAACATTTCTCTTGTACTCTCTTACTCATTACAAGATAGGCCGATAATGCAAAATGCAGATATCATAATGCAGAATGACAATAATGAAATAAAGAATGTTGCTTTCGCATTCAATGTTTGAGTCTGGCACATTATTAATTCTCAATTATCATTCTGATTTTTGACTTTTGATTTCTGAATTACTTATTTATGGAACAAGACCAACAGTTTTTGGAGTACGTGGTGAAGGCATTAGCAGATTATCCGAATGACGTGAAAGTTACCCGCACGGTTGATGAAATGGGCGTGCTTCTCGTGCTTTCCGTCAACAAGGATGATATGGGCAAAATTATCGGCCGTTCCGGCCAGACAGCGAAAGCTATACGGACTGTTTTGCGAGTAGTGGGAATGAAAAACGACGCGCGAGTCAATCTGAAAATTGAGGAGCCGGAGGGGAGCGAGCGGCCGCCGCGCAGAAGCGAGGGCATTGGCGCAAGCGCGAGTTCTGCTCCAGCAGAGCCCTACGTGCGCGACACAACCGTGGAGGATGTCATCAAAGACTTGAAAGACAGCCAGTAGTCGGTAGCCTGTAGCAAAAGACTCAAGCCGTCTCTTGCATTCGTATTTCTCTGGCTACAGGCTACAAGCTACGAGCTACAAGCTATGTTGCATTTTCATGTAGTCACTCTCTTTCCAGAGTCAATCGAGCCGTATCTTTCGAGCTCGATTCTTAGGCGCGCGCTCGAAAAGAAGTTGATTAAGATTTCCTACTACGACCCGAAGAAATTTGCAGTAGGGAAACACAAAAGAGTAGATAAGCGCCCATACGGCGGCGGCCCCGGAATGGTGTTAGAGCCGAATGCGATGCTTCGCGCATCACAAAAAGCCATCGGCAAGCGAAAGGGAATTGAAAAAATATTTTTCGCAACCGACGGAGCGCAATTTGACGAGGCGATGGCGAAGAAGCTTGCGCGCAAGAAAAACATTCTCCTGATTACAGGAAGATACGAAGGAGTGGATGCGCGCGTGCAAAAAATCCTGAAGGCGAAGCCGGTATCCGTCGGCCCGTATGTTCTAACAGGTGGAGAATTGCCTGCCGCGACATTGATTGACGCAGTCGCGCGATTTGTGCCCGGGGTCCTCGGCAAAGCAGAATCTCTCGAGCGCTCCCGCGTATCGAGTCCCGAAGTCTACACGCGACCGGAAGTTCTTGTTTGGAAGGGAAAGAAATATCGTGTGCCGAAAGTCCTCCTGTCGGGAAACCACAAAAACATCAACGAATGGAAGACTAAATCTAAAAATCCTGACTAATCCACATGGTGGACAAAATCGAGTTGACAAGAAAAAGTGAGTGTGTATACTTCCGCGATATTTGCTTGCGAGCTGATTGAGTTACGGACGCGCTTTTTGGCAAAGAAGTATAGTGTGCCTGTTTGTAATCTTTTAATAGAGGAGAGCAATAAAAAATAAAACGCAGACAGCGTCTTCTGGATTTTGTTTGCGTGAAATTTCAACGATGTCAAAAGCGCACGCCGCGGTTCGTCCGCAGAAATTTTTCGGACGCTTCCGGGAACCTCTCGTAAAATTGCCGAGCCTTGTTGAATCACAGCTGGATTCCTTCCGGCAATTTGTAGAAGGGGGAGCCGAGCGCGTCTTCAAGGAGTTTTCTCCGATAACCGATCATGCGGGCAAAAAGTATGAACTGAAGCTCATAAAATTTTCTTTCGGTGCCCTTCGCTGGGATGAACATTATGCGAAGCGGACGATGCGCACCTACGAGGCGCCGCTTTCAATGGTGGTCCGTCTGAAGAATAAAACGACGGGCGATGATAAGGAGCAGGAGATTTTTCTCGCGGATTTTCCGTGGATGACGGAACATGGAACATTCATCATCAACGGCGTGGAGAGAATAGTCGTGCCGCAGCTCGCCCGCTCCTACGGCGTTTTCTTTGAATCCGTTCCCCACAAAGGAAAAGGGTATTTTGCGGCAAAAATTATTCCGGCGCGCGGGGTGTGGATTGAAATAGAATCAGACCCGGACGGAGGAATTTATGTAAAAATCGACCGCAAGCGCAGATTCCCTGTCACTTCATTTCTGCGTGTTTTGGGACTTGCGACAGATAAAGAAATATTGGGCAAATTCGAGAAGTCGAAAGTAGCGCAGGATGCGGTTGCGACCACGCTTGAGGTCGACCACGCGCATACAGTAGAAGAGGCCTATGTGGAGATATATAAGCGCTTGCGCGACGGCGATATAGCTACGCCCGAGTCGGCGCGCGAGCATGTAAAGGCGATTTTATCCCCAGATCGCTATGATTTCTCGCGAGTTGGACGCTTCCATTTCAACCGCAGATTCGGGCTTTCGACTGCCGAAAAAGACCTCACCAACTCAACGCTGACGCTGGACGACATAGTTCGAATTATCACAAACATCGCGGAACTGAATGCTCATCCTGCAGCCGAACCGGACGATATCGACCACTTAGGATTCCGACGCGTCCGTTTTGCGGGCGAACTTTTGGAGCAGAGGATGCGCGTAGGGCTCTCGCGTATGAAAAGAAACATCCAAGACCGAATGGCCATGGTAGACCCAGAAACTTCACTTCCGGTTCAGTTCGTAAATCCACGCCCGTTCCAAGCAGTAATTCGCGAGTTCTTCACAACAGACCAGCTCTCTCAATTGATGCAGCAGTACAACACCCTGGATGAAATCGAACACTTAAGAACACTATCGACGCTTGGCCGTGGAGGTCTAACTTCGGAACGCGCAGGGCTTGAAGTGCGCGACGTGCACTCATCGCACTACGGGCGCGTCTGTCCAATCCACACTCCCGAAGGAAAAAACATCGGACTCGTTCTTCACATGTCGCTCTATGCCCGCCCGAATGAATTTGGAATCGTAGAGACGCCTTACGCGAAAGTTGAGAAAGGACATATCACAGCAGACATTCAATATCTGAACGCGCTCGAGGAAGAGCAATACGCAATCGCGCACGCTGCTACCGCGCGAAATGAAAACGGCCTTATTACCGAAAAACTTGTGGAGGTTCGAAAAAACGGGAATCCCTTGCTCGTTAAACGCGAGGATGTGGACTACATGGAGGTGGCGACCAACCAGCCGTTTTCCGTAGCGACCGCGCTTATCCCATTCGTTGAAAACGATGACGCCAACCGTGCTCTCATGGGCTCGAACATGCAGAAACAGGCGGTACCCCTTGTCATTCCTCAAGCACCCTTGGTCGCAACAGGCGTGGAAGCAATGGCGGCGCATGACTCGGGACGTCTAATAATTTCTGGAGAGGCAGGCGAGGTTATATACGCGGATTCACAGCGCATAGAAGTCAAGAGCGCATCCGGAAAGGCAAAGGAATACAAACTCGTGAATTTTTCCCGCACCAACGGCTTCACGACATTTCATCACAGGCCGGTCGTTCTCCCTGGCCAGCATGTTAAGAAAGGCGCAATTCTCGCAGACACTTCAACATCAGACGCGGGCCAGCTTGCAATCGGACAGAATGTTCGCGTCGCATTTCTCCCGTGGTACGGGGCAAACTATGAAGACGCCATTGTAATTTCAGAGCGTCTTGCAAAAGAAGCGCGATTTACTTCCATCCACATGGAGGAGTTCGTTGCCGTTGTCCGCGACACGAAGCTCGGGCCGGAAGTGACGACCCACGACATTCCAAACGTCAGCGAATTCAAACTGCGGAACCTGGACGAAGACGGCGTTGTCCGCATCGGCGCGGAAGTCCGTCCCGGCGATATCCTGGTCGGGAAAGTAACTCCAAAGGGCGAGACGCAATTAACGCCGGAGGAGCGGCTTCTCCACGCGATTTTCGGAGAGAAAGCCAAGGATGTTAAAGACACGTCTCTGCGCATGGAAGGGGGAAAGCGCGGGCGCGTGATAGGCGTCAAAGTATTTTCCCGCGAGACCGGCGATAATTTGGAGTCCGGGGTCATCAAGCGCGTACATGTTGAAGTCGCCCAGCTTCGCACCATTTCCGTCGGCGACAAGCTTGCGGGCCGCCATGGAAACAAGGGAGTCATTTCTCGCGTACTTCCGGAAGAAGACATGCCATTCGATACAGACGGAAATCCAGTCGACATTATCTTGACTCCTCTTGGCGTGCCGTCGCGCATGAACTTGGGACAAATCTTGGAATTGCATCTTGGGCTGGCAGCGGAGAAATTGGGTTATCAAGCTATTGTACCGTCCTTCGCCGGAGCAACTGAAGAAGAAATTCGCGCGGAGCTGAAAAAAGCTGGCGAGAACGAGAGTGGGAAGCGGATACTTTTCGACGGTCTTACCGGAGATGCATACGCACAGCCGGTTTCTGTCGGCATTATGTATATTCTGAAACTTCACCACATGGTTGAAGACAAGATTCACATGCGCTCAATCGGGCCGTACTCTCTAACCACTCAACAGCCGCTCGGCGGAAAAGCGCAAAACGGGGGCCAGAGAGTTGGGGAAATGGAGGTCTGGGCATTTTTGGGATACGGGACTGCGCACAGTTTGCGCGAAATTCTCACGATTAAATCTGACGATATCTTGGGTCGTTCCGCCGCGTTCGACGCTATAGTCTCCGGCAAACGCATTGAGGAATCAAATACGCCGGCCACCTTCAATGTTCTCGTTCGACACTTGCGTGGGTTGGGAATAGACATGGAGTTTTTAGAAAATCAAGGAATGTAATGACTATGATTTTCTTAACCCCTCCCCAATTTTGAAACACTAAAAAATATGCAAAACTATCAAAATCAAATCACAATCGGAATTTATTGGCAGAATATGCTGGAGCTCAAAATTGGGGAGGGATGTAAGAGCTTCTAAATTCATTAT